>JASBTH010000507.1 GCA_030148525.1 Saprospiraceae bacterium
TCAAGATAGATGCGAAGAGTGCCAATCTGGAGCGCATTCCGGTAACAACCACCGACTTGACGGTAGATGATGCCCGTAAAGCCCTCAACCTGATCGAGCAACTCGAGGAAGACGATGATGTGCAGGATGTGTACCACAACCTGGAAATGACTGAGGAACTGGAAGCAGCACTGGAGGGATAAAACCCATCCCCCGATCCCATCCCTTTATCACTGCGCTAAGGGAAGGGGAGTGATTTAATGCAAAATAAGTTCCCTCCCTTTCCAAAGTGAGGGAGCCAGAGGGTGGATTTTGCAAAAAACATCGTATTTTATATCAAAGCTTCGGAACCATGAAACACATCCTTCTTACCATTACCCTCGTGCTCTTCGGTATTGTTTTTGGCGAAAGCCAGATCAGTGAGTCCAAACCTTATCAACTGAAGCAAGCCAAAAAGATTTCTGACCAAACCGTGGAATTACTCCAAAGTAAACGCTGGTACGTGCAGCAGCAGGCACTACAGCAAAGCCATGAATATTCGGAGATCGACAATCCGTACGGAAGTGAGATTCTTTCTTTCAGCGAAAGCGGAAGTATCAAACAGGGCAGTCAGATTATTGGATATTGGCATATCTCCGATAAACGATTGATCCGTTTGCTACCCTCCCAGGGGGAGACAATGCTCAAGTATTTTGAGAATTTTCGTGGATATTTCAGTGTGGAAGAGCTGGAAGGTGGAACGCTGGTGCTCCACCGCCCATTGGATCACGAAGGAAAAACCTACCTAAAGTATACCCTTATGGAGGCAGAGGAAGTGACGCGTTTCGTACCTAAATCGAAACAAAAAACATCCTCCGGGAAAATCGCCATCAGTTTGGAAAGCCCACGGGAGGACATCGAATACGCATTGAAAACGGAATACTTCATGCGCGGGAAGCGCCTGCCTGCCGACCTTCCGCAAAAGTCCAAAGAGGAACTATTTGAACTATACCAGGCGTTATTTCGCTAGTATATGATCTCTCAAAAAAGCATACAGGAGGTTCTCGATACCGCTAAGGTGGAAGATGTTGTACAGGACTACGTGAGTCTGAAACGTCGCGGCTCCAACCTGATCGGACTGTGTCCGTTCCACAGCGAAAAGACCCCATCCTTTTCGGTGAGTCCCAGCAAGAATATCTATAAATGCTTTGGCTGTGGAGAGGGTGGGGGAGCTGTTCAGTTTCTGATGGCCCACGATCATATGTCCTTTCCCGATGCCATTCGCCAACTGGCGAAGCGCTACGGTATCGAACTGGATGAGACCAAACCCAGTGTGGAGCAAATCCAGGAGCAGCAGCGACAGGATAGCCTGTTTATTGTCAATCAATTTGCGCTCGATTACTACCAGGATCAACTCTTTAATACCGACCGTGGTAAAAGTGTGGGCCTTTCCTACTTCAAGAATCGCGGCTTTACGGAGGAAACGATCAGAAAGTTTGGCCTGGGTTATGCGCCTCCGGGCAAGGATGTGTTTGTGCAGGAGGCTCTGAAAAAAGGTTACGATAAAGAGTTGCTTCGGGAGCTGGGGTTGATGTCGAAATACGACAGCGACTTCTTTCGGGACCGGGTGATATTCACGATCCGGAATTTGTCGGGTAAGGTGATTGCTTTCGCGGGACGCATCATGCAGAAGGACGCCAAGGCGCCGAAGTACATCAACTCCCCGGAAACTGAGATCTACCATAAAAGCGATGTGCTATACGGGGCGCATTTTGCGAAAGCACCCATCCGCAAAGCAGATGAGTGCATCCTGGTGGAAGGCTATACCGATGTGATCTCCCTGCACCAGGCGGGTATCGAGAACGTGGTGGCCTCGTCGGGTACTTCGCTTACCCAGGGGCAAATTCGCCTGATCAAGCGCAATACGCAAAACATCAAAATCCTCTACGACGGGGACGCGGCCGGTATCAAAGCTGCGCTTCGTGGGCTGGACCTGGTGTTGGAGCAGGATATGAACGTGAAGGTTGTGCTATTACCGGAAGGAGAGGACCCCGATTCCTACCTGCAGTCGGTGGGGCCCAAGGCCTTCAAGGAATACATCGACCAGCAGGCCCGCGATTTCATTCTGTTCAAAACGGAGTTATTGCTCGACGATGCGGAGCATGACCCAATTAAACGAAGTGAGCACATTCAGGATATTATGGCCAGTGTGGCCCGCATTCCCGACCCTGTGAAACGGTCAGTCTACGTGCGTGAACTATCGCGCCTCACCGAGATGGACGAGCAGGTGATCACCAATGGCATCAATAAGATTCTGGGCCAACAATTGCGTCAGCGCCAGCGGGAACAGGAGCGGCAGAAGATGCGCAAGGCCCGCGAGCAACAGCAGGAAGCCCCCTTTCCGACTACCGGAGATGAGCCGGCCCGGGCACCGGTGACAGAAGAACCGCCCACCACCGAATCGGCCAGTAGTAAAGACGTATACCAGGAGAAGGAAGTGATCCGCATTCTGATCGAGAGTGGAAGTGAGTGGTACATCGAAGAGGAACAACAAAGTGTAGCTAGTTTTATCCTCGCCAATATCGAAGATGTACTGGATGATTTTCAGCACGAGACCTATCAGGCCATTGCCCGGGAATATCTGGAGCGCCTTACGGCAAAAGAACCCACCAACACCCAGTACTGGCTCAACCACCCGAAATACGCGAAGCTGGCCACCGACCTGATCTCCTTTCCGCACGATTATAGCGAAAATTGGGAGAAGCGCTGGGACGTTTTCCTCAACCAGAAAGACCCCGAGCAGAACTACCGCAAAGACTCGGAGATGGCCGTTAAGCGCCTGAAAATGAAAAAGATCAAGCGCAAGATGGAGGAGGTCCGCACCCTGATCAAGGACCTGTCGGTAAAGAACGACGAGGCCGTGCTCGATTACATGCAACTGTTCCAGCATTTAAAGCAGATGCACGATGATATTGCAGGGGAGTTTGGAAGTGTGGTGCTTTAGAAGATCGCCCGTTCGGGCTTTTAGATGGGAGATCAACCAGCAAGCTGATTTTTTAGAGAATAGTGGGTTTTTGTGCTTGATATCTTCGGTTTTTGCTAGTGCTTCGAATTGCTCTTATTGCTTAGAGCGTCGGGCATTGTGCGTCGAGCGTAGCCCTCCTTCTTCCGTACGGACCCCGGTGGACTGGGAGCGTCGGGCATAATCTCAAGGAACGGTTACATTCCTGAAGGTTGATACTAAATGTATGATAATTTTGGTCCAAGGCCCATGGTTCAAGGTCCACACAGGCTGATCGGGAACTCAAAGCATTTATTGATGCTTCATGAATAAGTCTCTGAAGCATGGTAAAGACCTATTTTTAATCAGCTCATCAGGAGTGGATTTACAGCTCAAATTACGGCAAAATTGACCTATATTAGCTTAGGTGGATAGAGTGATGAATGCTCAGTGCTCAGTGTGCAATTCAACATTTAGCACTTAACATTCATCATTCCTGACCGCCGAAGGAGGTAAACCCCAAACCTGTCAGCCTACGACCTAACCTCAAACCCCAAACCTGTCAGCCTCAAACCTAACCTCAAACCCCAAACCTCACACCTCAAACCTGATATGAACCGTGCACTACATCTCCATCAGCCTGTACCGCAAAATGATCGACCAAGCCTTGTCCGAAGGTTTGTCGAAAGAGATGTTGCGGGCTAACTCTTTCCCCGTGGATGGACTGGGTGATATCCAGGCAGTTCCGGCCGAGCAGTTTTTCGGTTTGCACGAGTACCTGGATGATACCCTTGGACCAGGCTTTGCTGCACGGGTGGGGCAGGCGATGAAAATTGATGATTACGGTGTGCTGGGGCTATCCTGGCGCACCTGTTCCTGGGCGGGTGAGATCTTCGATCGCAGCGAGCGGTACTTTCGATTGCTGTCCGATACCTATTTATTCAAAGTAGAACGTGGTCCGGAACGATCGCAGATCTACCTGTACCGGGAGCCTTTGCGTCGAGGTATAGGCCTGTCCAACGAAGCGACCTTTTCGGCAGCCGTAGTCGTGCTAAGAGCTATGACCGAAACCGGCATTTCTCCGGTAAGCGTTTCTTTCCAACACGGACCACCGATGGTTCTGGACAGCCACCGGGCAGCCTTTAAATGTCCTGTTTTATTTAACCAGCCCTACAATATTCTGACCTACCGGACGGAAGACCTGGAAACGCGCACCGCCAAAGCGGACGCCAGTATCAACGCCTTTCTGATGGAGCGCGTGGCAGAAGAAACGGACGGCCTGGAGCTACACGCCCACAAGATCGTCGCTGACGTAGAGTACCTCATCCAGGATGCTCTGCCGAGTGGGATTCCCAGTATTAGTGATCTGGGCAAACACATGGGAATGAGCGCCCGTACCCTCACCCGCCGACTCTCCGAGCATGGCTTTACCTTTCGCGATTTGGTTCAGAAAAACCAGCAGCGAATAGCTACCGAATTGCTACGACAATCCGATAGCAGCGTAGCCGAAGTAGCTTTTCAGACCGGCTTTTCGGAGCAAAGTGCTTTCAATCGGGCGTTCAAGCGGTGGACAGGGGTATCGCCTTTGGAGTACCGGAAGAGTGGTTCTTTGTAAGATCGCCCTAACGGGCTTCTAGATATAAGATACACCCTTGCGGGTTCTAGAAAGAAGAAAGGAGACTGGACGTTACCTCGTCCTGTCTCCTTCTTCTATCTTGGAGGCCGTAAGGCCGATCTAGTCTCTAGAAGCCCGTACGGGCGATCTTAAAAAACCTAATTCCGATCCATACAGTTCAAATCCTCAAATGCCTGCTTCAGACGTACACGGAACGAGTCTTCCGCGACGCGCAGCCATTTGCGGGGATCGTAGTATTTTTTATTAGGTGAGTCTTCCCCGTCGGGATTGCCGATCTGCTTTTGCAGATAGTCCTTTTTGTCTTCGTAGTAGTTGCGTACACCATCCCAGAAAGCCCACTGCTGGTCGGTGTCGATGTTCATTTTTACCGCACCGTATTCAATGGCTTCGCGAATATCCTCGCGACTGCTACCCGAACCACCGTGGAAAACAAAGTTGACGGGGCGATCATCCTTCGTTCCGAATTTTTCCTTGATGTGGTCCTGAGAATTCTTTAGGATCACTGGTTGGAGTTTGACATTACCCGGTTTATATACACCGTGGACATTACCAAAGGCTGCCGCAACTGTAAAGCGTTCGCTTACGGCTTTCAACTTCTCGTAGGCGTGAGCTACTTCTTCCGGTTGAGTGTAAAGCAGGGAGTTGTCGATTTCGGTATTGTCGACGCCATCTTCTTCGCCCCCGGTCACACCCAGCTCGATTTCGAGGGTCATGCCCAGTTTGTCCATGCGTTTCAGATACTCTACGCAGATATCGATATTTTCCTCCAGGGGCTCTTCGGAGAGGTCGAGCATGTGGGAACTGTACAGTGGATATCCACGTGATTCGTAGAAACGCTCACCAGCTTCCAGGAGTCCATCGACCCAGGGCAGCAGTTTTTTGGCACAGTGGTCGGTATGCAGGATAACGGTTACCCCGTAGGCCTTCGCCATGGTGTGTACGTGCATAGCACCAGAGATGCCACCCAGTACAGAGGCCTGTTGATTCTCATTCGATAATCCCTTGCCGGCAAAAAAGCTGGCACCACCATTGGAAAATTGCACGATCACCGGGGAGTTCACCTCCCGGGCCGTTTCCAGTACCGCGTTGATACTGTTGGTGCCGATCACATTGACGGCCGGCATGGCAAAATCATTATCGTTGGCGTAGTTGAGCAGTTCGGTTACTTCATCTCCGTGCAGGACACCGGAGCGGAATTTAGTCTTGGTGGTCGCAGCCATAAAATTATGTTATTACGAGTTTGTGTTGGCAAAATACGCCCGTTTTGGGCATTCGCTCTAAAATACAACAATCCTTAGGAATGCTAAATGTTGAATGATGGAATTAGCAATGTTCGGTGTTCAGTGCTCAATTAAGTTGATTGACCAGTTGTGACTATGGGTAGTTTTGCCCGGGGTTTCTCGCCGCAATTTTTTGGTTCGAAGGCAACGATTTCTTGGCTAGCTGACTCCAATTTCCAACCAAAAATTTGCGGCGGTTTTTAGGATTTCAATTGCCTTTTGGCGGAAGCCAAATAAAAACAACGAATCATTGAGCACTCAACATTGATCATTCGCATACTATAAAAACGGAATAGCCAAAAAACGAGCAAGCGGTCTGCAAAAAAAGAATCTCAGTCACCGAGTAATAAACCAATGCCCCGGGCATCATCCGACACCCGGGGCATTCATTTTGTGAACCTGAAACCTAATTAAAAATCAAGAATTAAAAATTCAAAATTTTTAAATAACGCCCTTCTCCACCAGGTAGCGTTCGGCATCCAGTGCAGCCATGCAACCCGTCCCCGCAGCGGTTACGGCCTGTCGGTATACATGATCCTGCGCATCACCACTGGCGAACACGCCTTCCACGTTGGTTTTAGTGGTTCGACCGTCGGTGAGGATATAGCCGGTCTCATCCATCTTCAGGAAATCGTTGAAAATGTCGGTATTGGGCTTGTGACCAATGGCCACGAAGAAGCCCTTTATTTCCAGGGTTTTCTCCTCCTGTGTTTGATTGTTAACCACCCGTACGCCTTCCACTTCTTCTTCACCCAGTACTTCCTGAGCTTCGGTATTCCAGTGCACGATGATGTTATCGGTCTTCAATACGCGCTCCTGCATAATTCTGGAAGCGCGGAACTCGTCACGACGCACCAGCATGTGTACGGTGGGGCACAGTTTGGAGAGGTAGGTTGCTTCCTCACAGGCCGTATCACCACCACCTACCACGGCGACCTCTTGCCCGCGGAAAAAGAACCCATCACAAACCGCACAGGCCGACACACCTTTATTAGCCAGGCGTTGCTCCGATTCCAGTCCCAACCATTTGGCACTGGCGCCGGTAGAGATAATGATAGTATTGGCGGTAATTTCCTGACCGCCTTCCGTCCAGATCTTGTGGACAGCACCGTTACCGAAATCTACCTTAGTGATCATTTCGTAACGCACATCCGTACCAAAGCGCTCGGCTTGTTTCCGGAAGTCTTCCATCATCTGTGGCCCCATGATACCTTCGGGATAACCGGGATAGTTCTCTACGTCGGTAGTAATCATCAGCTGTCCGCCCGGCTCTTTACCGGTAAACAATACGGGCGACATATTGGCACGGGCAGCGTAGACCGCAGCGGTATATCCCGCTGGCCCCGACCCGATAATCACACATTTATGGTGTTCAGCAGCTTCTGCCATGTTTCTGTGTTTTTTTGTTGGGTGCAAAAATAGATTTTATACGCATAATGAAAAGTGATTCACCGCACAGAATCGTCTATACAGTGCAATAACGCTATTAACAGGTTCTAGGTTTGAGGTTTGGGGTCGCTCGACTAACCATTTTGCTTTATTCGTGGAATAGTGTTAGCTTCCTAGGGAAGCCATTAGAGTAAAAAAGATGACTTCTGTTCACACAAACCGATTGTTATGATGCTGGTATACGGCCTTGCCCTGTTAGGGGCCTTGTTTGCGCTCATTTTTTGGTTCCGCTTTCGCGAAAAAAAAGTAGCCGGAGCCTTTCGGGCACTCTTCTTTCTGTCCATACTGACCTATTTGGGAAGCTGGCTGTATCAGGCGGCCCCCATGGACTATAAATTCGAGGTCCTGATCCGCGACCTGGTGTTTATTGGTGTATTGGGCACAGCCTTTAGCTATATCGCCAATTTACGTACTGCTTTCTGGATTGGGTTATTACTCACCCTAGGCGGCGGCTATTACTACTACAAAACGATTTTACGGCCCACCTTCCCGTTTCAGGAAAAGACCACTCTGACCACGCTCGATCCCGATGGGGAACTCCTGATCGAACTTGAGCAAGGCAGTGATCTGGAAATGCTCCGCAGCTTGCTCGATCAATACAACCTCATTGTGGAGCGCGCCTTTTTTCCGGAACGCCCCGAAGCTACCGACCTCGATGATTTTTACGTGGTAGATGCGCCCGACGGAGCTGATCTGCCATTAATTCGCAAAGCCTTACGGCAAAAGGCTATTGTTGAACACATCGAAGAAAATGAGCAAATCACCGTTGAGCCCATCAAATCCAATAAGCTGCCACCTAAAATCGAAAAGCGCTACGGCATCAACGATCCCGGACTGGAAAACCTCTGGAGCTTCGACCGAATGCAAATGGACAAGCTCTTTGAGCTGCTCAAAGATGTAGAACCACAACGCCAGGCCGTAGTGGCCATCCTCGACACAGGTGTCGATGCCAAACACGAAGACCTGGCCGATAACTTCACGTCCTTCCGTTCCCGCTACGATAACGACCCCCGCGGTCACGGTACGCACTGTGCGGGAATTGCTGGTGCGGTATCCAATAATGGGGTAGGGGTGGCCTCCTATTCGCAGACCAATGCCTTTGTCGACATTACCAGTATTAAGGTGCTGAACGCCTACGGCATGGGAAACCAGAAGACGATCATCAACGGGATTATTGAAGCTACTGATAAGGGAGCCGATGTGATCTCTCTGTCCCTGGGTGGTCCTTCGAATGATAGTCGTCAGCGAGCCTATTCCCAGGCAGTGGCTTACGCCAAAAAATCGGGTGTCATCGTGGTGGCGGCCGCGGGCAACTCCGATATGAACGCCAAGGATTACAGCCCTGCTAATGCCGACGGTATTATTACGGTATCTGCTGTGGATAATGAATTGAAAAAAGCGGTATTCTCCAATACGGTACAGGATGTATCTTTGGGCATCGCAGCACCGGGAGTCGGCATCTATTCCACTGTGCCGGACAATGGGTACGACACCTATAACGGTACTTCCATGGCTTGTCCATATGTGTCGGGACTGCTCGGCTTGATGAAGAGTATTAAGCCCGATCTCACGGCCGAAGAAGCGCATAGAATCTTAAAATCCACCGGCGCTAAAACGAACCAGACCCGTTTGACCGGTAAGTTTATTCAGCCGGCGGCAGCTGTAGCAAACATCATTAACAGGTAAGAGGTATGGGGTTTGGGGTTTGGGGTTTGAGGTAAGGTTAGAGGTTACCTCAAACCTTACCTGACCGCCGAAGTTTCAGCGAAGGAGGTAAACCTCAAATCTGTTAAAAGCACCTGCTACCAAAAAGAATACACCTAATGGAAGCAGGCATGAAGCAGCAAAAAGGCCTTCGTAATAGAATGGCAGGAATCCCAATGCTCCCCAGAAGAAGGTTCCCTGCAAAAAGAGGATTCCTTCGGTCAGTACGAAGCCGGCAATGAGCGAAACCAATCCGGCCCGGATGATACGGCTGTTTGATCGCAGGATCTGGTGGTCGAGGCAAAAAGCCAGCAAGAAGAAGGTCATGGCACCCAAGAGAATAAGATGGATGAATCCAATAACGTAGTTCCGGATAGTATAGGCCGCAGTGGCCACCACCGGGAGCACTACCGCTGATTGGATGATCAATTTTGCCATAAAACTTGCGAAAGCCAGGTTAAGCAAGATGGTTGTCCAGAACCGGCCACGCAAAAGCCTGCGATGGGGCCATATTAGCTGTACAAAAAGCAGAGCAGCCAGTAGCTGAACTACCACGCCAATACTGTTGAGTCCAAAAACTAATGGGATGGGATTAGACCAGGCTACTGCCAAAGCGTAAGTCAAAAAAGTGCCTACGACCAAAAGCCGGAAAAACCAGCGAAGTGTAACGGCAGGGAAAGTGACAGAGCGTTGATCAGCAAGATGAAAAAACAGGGCCAAACCCGCGAACAGAAACCATCCATTAAACTGAAAATGCAAGAAAAACTGGATAGCTGCATAGTAGAGAGCTGATCCGTGACTACCCAATACAATGATGGGGGGAATAGCCCACAAAGCCACTGTGGATAAAATCATAAACCATAGCGATGCTTTCAGGAATGAAAAGGCCGGTTTCGAAACGCGCGGGATTTTGCGGAAGACGTAATTAGCAAAAACATAAGAAAACACGACGTGCAAGGAGGAAAAAGCAATGGATACCGGACCGTAACCTTGAATCGGGAAGGCGATGGCCATTCCCACTACTGAAGCTTCGGTTAACCAGAACAATCGTTTCAGGTACCTGGATTCCCGGGCTTCTT
>JASBTH010000517.1 GCA_030148525.1 Saprospiraceae bacterium
GTAGCCTGCTAAAATACGAATATTGATTGTCAGTGAGTTAGGTTGCAACAACTCTAATAACGATCAATGTCCTTTGGTGCCGTCGCTATTGTCAAGTATCCACCTTACGGGATAACGGTTACCGATTTACGTAGTTACGAACCTTCTGCTCGTATTCCTCCACAATCAGGTCAAATTTTGGGCTCGGATTGATGAACAGACTAACAATCTGATAATCCATTTTTGTACATGGATTTCGGTTCGGATTATATATCTCGAGGATTTTTGCTTTGGGGTGCAATCGACTTTTAATTTTTGACGTATCAATAGTTTGGGTCCAAATGCAACTGATGGTATGGAGACTATCTATTTTATGTACCCAGTCCGTTTCAACAGGAATTTTGCGTATGGTTTTTAAAGAAGTATAGGTACCGTACTCATTTATGTTTTCCCCATCTTCAAATTCTTTGTAAATAAGCATGTATTCTGAATCTACCTTGGAGAGTCGGTAAAGCCTGTTGATTCCTGCCATCCAATCCTCCTCCCGAAACCTAAAAGCCTTTCCATTCAGGTCAAATAAAAAGGGTTCATCTAGAATGGGCCAGTAATGGTTGTCTCCATCTTTCCAGGCGTTTTTCAGGTTGGTAATAAAATCTTTATTCTGAGCTCGGGTATTTTCATCCATCGGGCAATTACATTCCGGTGAATTACAACCCAAGAGTACCAGGAGGGAAAGTAAACATATGGCGATGCTCTTAGCTGTTTGGTACATGTTATTGTCTCTCATTACTGGCTAGAGATTTTTTTTAGAAAAAGCTATGGAATAGGGCAAACCTGTTTTCTACAAACCACCATCCACATCCGCTCATTGGGGTTTTCCTTCGGCTCGTTGATCTCTTTGGCATCGAGGAGGCCGTAGTTCCCGAATTCTTCATCAATGGCCGCTTTGGTATAGAAATAGAGTTGCAGGCCGTGGGGAGACAAGAAGGTGTTCGGGGCTATTTTTTCGCCTACCCCGTGCCGTTTATCATTCACCGAAAGGGCCACGAAAACCATCCATCCACTTGGTTTTAATTGCCGGTAGCAATCATCAATTAGCTTGCTTCGGTCCGTGCGGTTTAACAGATGGATGAGTGAATAGCAGTAGATGCCATCGTAGAGCGCCTTGTCGAAGGGCATGTCCGTAACCGAACCGTGATGTATGACTACATCACTGCCGAAATGCTTACGGGCCCGGGCGATGGCCGTTTCCGAGATTTCAATACCAGTTAGGCTGATGCCTTGTTCAGAAAAGACTTTGGCGTTGCGGCCATAACCAAACCCGGGGACCAGCATGGTCTTGATCCCGTGTTCCTGAAAGAGATCCAGCACGGTGTAGGCATTGTCAGCAGGGTTTTCGCCCCACATGGTGGGATTGGTTGAAAAAGCAGTTTCCCAATATTCAGGCATTGGTGGAGGTCTTTTCGGGAAGGTAATAATCCATATGACTAATTATTTGATTGACCTTCGTTGCGCCATGTAATAATCCAGGCATAAATGCTCACCCATCCACCCGCCAGGGTGGGTTTTTCCGGTTCACGCCGGCGTAATACAGGATAAGTTGATTACCCGCCGGATCTTTCAGACGGGCTTCCCGCCATAGCCAGCGCCGGTCGCTGGGTGGTTCGTCGAAATGGATTCCCCGTTCTTGTAGCTCGGCAACTCGTTCATCCAGATCCTCGCATTCGAAGTACACCGACGTGCCGCCTGCGGTCCGCAGTTGGTCGACCCGGTGCAGGGAAAAGGTGGCATCGCCTGCCGGACATTCGAATCGCACGTAATCGGGTAGCGCATCGACGATCAGTCGGAAGCCCATTTTTTGGTAAAAGGCAGTAGCTGCTGCTACATCCATAGCGGGTAGGGTTACCTGGTTTAGATTCATAAGGCGTACGTTATTCAACGTGAGGTTGGGCACAGACTATTTCATAAATGGAAGATAATGACCTCCCGGTACATAGTAGTAGGTATTGAGTATAAGGATTAAAAATAGTCCTACTACCTAATACCCTGTACCAAATACAACTTGAGGTTTTGACATTCAGTACTGGCGTCCTGGCCGGTGCCATAATTCACCTGGTCAAAAGGGTGTTTGTTCCCGTTGACGACCAGCACCAGGCGGCTTCCTTTTTCGATGCGCTTACTGGTCATACGGGTAATGCCTGCCGGGCAGACATCAATTCTTTTTTCAAAACGCAACATACCTAAGTTCCCGTACATATTGGGCAGGGTTGTTGTAAAGATGCCCATGAAGGAGCCCCTGCTTCCCCTGATATGATAGATCGTGAATCGGCTATTCCGCCAGATTTTCGCTCAGCGCCACCACCACCCGCAATTCCCGCAATTCCTTCTGGACATTCCTGCGAATGATCAGGGTTAATACGATGCCCGGCACAAAGTAGGAGGTGACCATGGCGGCCATCCAAAAGGAAGAAATATAGCGGGAAAACTCCGGTAACAACAACAGAAATCCCAGGGTGTACATACCCAGCGTGAGGTAGGTGAAGAACCCGTGGATCCGCAGCCGGAGTTTCAGGTAATTCCTTTCCTGGTCAAGCGTATCAGTTGCGGACGTGTCGTAGTCTTTCGCCCTTCCTTTTTGAATACTGTAGGCTTCCAGGATGATGCGCAGTAGAAAAAAGCCGAGCATCACACCTACCCCCAGGTGACTGAGCGTTTCCCGAAAACCAAAGTAGAATAGCAGTAAATAACCCATCATCAGAAATGACACCACCAAGATGAGCAGGGTGCCGCGCTGAAAACGCAGGCTGTCCCGGTTGGTTCGTTGCGCCCGTTCGATCAGTTGGGTGGCGCTCAGGGATGGCGTCATTCCGGTACGGGCATCTATCCATCCGGCTTTTAGTGATTCAAATTCATTCATGGTGTATTACCTTTTGTAGTCTTTTTTTAATCCGGTGAATTTTTACCCGCACGTTTCCCTCCGTGATGCCCAGGATGGCGGCGATCTCCTCCTGGGAAACACCGTCCAATACTAGGCCTGTGACCAGTCGGTCTATTTCGGACAGTTTGGCCATGGCCGCGTAGAGCACCTCGGTTTGGTCTGTACCATCGGTTGGTGTTTCTGCGGTATCCGACCGGACACGAAGCGCTTCGATCAGTTTGCGGTCTCGTGATTTTTGTTTTTTGAGGAAGTTCAGACAGGTATTCACAGTGATCCGGTAGATCCAGGTTTTGGCGGAAGCCTCCTCCCGAAAAGTATCCAGCTTACGCCAAACCCGGATAAATACCTCTTGCGTGAGGTCCTTGGCCTGATCTTCCCGACCCTCGGAGAAACCCAGGCACAGCTGTAATACCATGCCGTAGTGCGCCTGGTACAAGGCTTCAAACCGATTTGCTAAAGTGTTATTCAATGTTCAAAAAGTCTTTACATGCATCGACCAGCCACTCCGGTTGGTCGAGCATAATATAGTGCTTACTCTCCGCGGCAAAAGCAACCGTCTTTTGTGCCAGGGATTCGTATTGCTTCTCCATGTTTTTCATGGCTTCTTCACCAAAGGGCTGACCGGCTACCAGGATCAAAACGGGGGCCTGGATCTCGGGAAGGACCGTCCGGCTGTCCAGTTTGAGCAGGTCGACGTAGCCATAGACGAAGGTCTTACGGTCGGCCTGCAGCATCCAGTCTTTAACCCGCTGCTGATCTTCCGCATTCGAGATCATGCCTTGCGTCATTTGATCCAGGTAGGCACTCTGGGCCGCTTCATCCATGGCCAGCATCTGGTCATTGTACGGACTATCGTAAGCAAGTGCGTCGGCGGGTACGCCGGGCATCATGACCTCCCGCATACAAGGCAGGGCGTCGACGATGATGATGTTTCCTACGTGATCCGGTAGCATGGCACCCAGTTCCAGCGCGAGATTTCCGCCCATACTGTGTCCGATCAGGGTCAGGCTGGTCAACTCGTTGGAGCGGATATAGTCTGCAAGCTGGGTTTTAATCTTTTCGTACCAGGGCATCTTCACGGGGGCGGTGCCACCGAAACCAGCGTAGGTCACTACGTGCGCCCGGTGTTCGGGAAGCTGATTGACCATGTCCTCCCAGACCTCACCCGGATTGGCGAAGCCGGGGAGATAGAGAATTGGTGTTCCGCTGCCGGAGACGTCAATGTGTACGGCGGAGGTGTCCGCGCTAGCTAAGGGTATGGCTGTCGCCAAAAAGAGGAATAATAAGGTGGTTTTCATTGTTTTTTGCCCCTTTGACAACGGATTGGCGGATTTGTTACAGGTGGGGTTGGGAAAGGATAAGAAAAAGAAGCCGTCAATCGCGTTTGCTGGTACGTTAACCTTTCCAAACCTGGGCTAGCCGGGAGCGTAGTCGTTTATAACCGTTAGGAACCGATCATACCGTTGGTAAAAAGAGGCCGCTTCATACAGTTTCAAGCTGGTAGTGTTACTTGATTCAGATTCCTCGTGCCGTATTGCATGTTCAATAGTAAATGGTCACCCCTGAGGATCTATCCCCGAAGCCTGAGATTATTTGCTTTTTAGTTCTTGAATCAATTCCCTGGATGCACGTCCGAGGTTAGTCTGACCCCGGTTGTAATTACGCATCAAAATCACCCCGTATTGGCTCTCTTTATCAAAAAGCATGTAGCAGGTATAACCGGCTACCGAGCCTCCGTGCCCGGCAGTGGATATTTGATCATCCTCAAACAGGGAAAGCCCGTAGCCATAATTGCCTTCGGGGGTCTGGCCGGTGATCATGGCCGACCGGCTTTCCGGTGTCAGCAGGTCACTATAGCCCATGATGGCATGCATGAACTTCATCAGATCATTGGGCGTGGAATAAATGCCGCCGTTGGGTACTTTGTAGCCCCGCCCTGCGTGTTCGGCGGCCGCACCCTCGTGTACCTCACCCATTCCGTTGCTCTCCATACCCACCGCCAGGTGCGGGAGCTTAGCTTCGGGAACGATAAAGAAGCTGTTGGTCATCCCGAGTGGCTGAAATATCTTCTCTTCTACCAATTGCATAAAAGGCTTGTCGGCCGCCCGGGAGAGCGCCAGGCCTAACATGCCGAAACCGATATTGGAGTAGCTATAGGCCTGGTCCATGCCCGACTGGAAAGCGGTTTCCGGAATGGAGGCCAATATCTTTTCTTCCCACTGTCCGATCGGGCCGGCAGCGGCATTGGGTAACCTGGGTTCCCGGATCAGTCCGGAGGACCGAAATCCGTTGGAGGTCGATCCTCTGGATCGACCAGGATCATGAATTGAAAACGATTCTTGACCTGCAGCAATATGCCCAACCTCGAATTAAGACATCTATCCCATCGTAAGCACCACATTCCCCTTCTTGCGTCCCGAATCTACGTGCGTATGGGCTTCGACGGCCTTTTCCATAGGGTAGACTTTATCGATGGTGGCCTGGTATTGGTGGTCTTCGTATAGCTTTCGCAAAAAAACGAGGTATTCGGTGCGTTCGGCCGCAATATCTGTGCTTTCCACCGAAAGGAATTTGCCCTTAGGAGCTAACAGGTGCTTGCATTGCCTTTTGGAGGTTTTCCCGACCGCATCCAAGATGATGTCGAATGAATCGGATACCTGCGTGAAATCTTCCTGATCGTACAGTATAATGTGGTCGGCCCCCAGGGATTGGGTGAGTTCCTTACCCCGGGAGCTGCATACGGCCGTAACCGTCGCTCCGAAGTGCCGGGCAATTTGTACGGCGGCGGTGCCCACCGCTCCGGTCGCGCCGTAGACGAGGACTTTGGGATGTTGGATAGATTCAATGTTTCCCTTTCGCAAAAAGTAAATGGCGGTTTGGCCGCCGAATGGCAGGGCAGCAGCTTCCGCAAAAGAAGCATTCGCGGGCTTGGTCGTTATTACTTTTTTCTCGGAAACACATACGTACTCGGCGTGGCATCCCTGCTTAAAGCCGGTGGAGCCATACACTTCATCACCCACTTTGAACCTGGTAACGGCCTCTCCGACTTCCTCTACGACTCCGGCAAAAACGAGTCCTAAAATGGGTTGGCGTGGCCTGGTGAAGCCCAGCGCAAATCGCATCACGATGCGCATGAACCCTTCCACGCGCAGGGCCCGGATACGCACATCGCCGGAGTTAACGGGAGAGGCCATGACTTTCACCAATACCTGGTGCTTCTTCGGGGAGGGTTTGGGTACCTCCCGGATGGTCAGTACGTCGGGTGGGCCGTAGGCCGGGCAGATGACTGCTTTCATGATTGGGTTTTGGTTATGGAGGAGATTACTCCGGGTTGGAACGGTTACTTGCCCGCTTCCAATTGCAATTGCCCTCTAATATAACCGTTTAGTGCCGACCTTTTTACGCCGAGGTATTTTTCGATGGCACGGTAGTAGTCTTCGTCTCTTTTCCCGCTGCTCATAAAGGATTTCAGTAAGCTCCAGCCACCCTTGTCCCTTATCTTCTTAGCGATCAGGCCTCCCAATACGTAATGGTAAGCCGTTTGGCTATCCATATTGGATAATTCGAGCATATTGCTGAGGTCTATTTCGGGGTGCTGTTGCAGATAGCGGTTGGTTCGTTTTATGTGCCAATGCAGACTCTGGCCCCGGCTTCCGCCCAAAAGGGTGGCAATGCCTTCCGAAACCCAGAAGTGTTTGTTGGGAAAGTGTTCGTCGATCTGAACGTGAAACACCTCGTGCGGGTAGTATTCGCCCAAACCGCCGCAATAGACCTTATCATCCGAAGATTTACCCCGTGGGGCTAATTGTCCGCCCATGCCGACGTAGTAGTCGAGTCCTTTCAGTTGTTGAATTTCGTCGTAATCCGTAGCTAAATAATATTCGAAGGGTTTCGGTCGCACGCCAAAGCTGGCGCAGGTATTGGTGATAAAGTCATTAAGCTTTTGTGCTTTCGCCTCGTCGAAGATGTGGTCGGGCGGATAGTAGAAGTCGACGATACCGACGGTGGCGCAATTCCAGTACTGTTTGTTGATAGTCAGTGCATTGAACAGCTTATACGTTCCCTGCTCTTTTTTGGCATAGTAATTTGCTATGGCGAGTACGTACGGACGACCGTCGTCCTGGCAATAGGAGAACTGTGCCTTTATCTGGCAAAGGTCACCGAAGAACTTGATGCTCAGCACATGAACGGGCATGCCCATATAAAGAGAAGGGTGGAATTCACTTTCCAGGAAGTCGTAGTTCTGGTGGTTTTGCTGCTCTTTCGCATTCCAATACGGATTCTCCTCCTGGTTCTGTGGATTGGAAGACAGGTATTTTTCAAACAAGGTCATCACCGCTTTGGTATCGGTGTCGGCCGAATCAACCACGTGGTTGTAGGTGACTGTCTGCCCGGAAAGATGGAAAGTAAGGAACAGGAGGAGAATGAAATGAAGTTGTTTCATGGTTGTTGGGGGTGGGGGAGGGGGAAGGTTGGGGTTGCTTCTATACCGTTTCCGAGGAGGTTTGGACCTCGCTCATTAACCGCCATTCAATATTTGTACTATGTCATCACGGTTTAATGGTTTATGATAAAACTTTTTGACACATTCATATTCTCGTGCTTTTTCCAAATCACTAATGTCTGTTGAAGATGATAAAATATATATAGTCATATTTTGGCGACTACTCATTGGAGTTGCTTGGATTTCGTTTAATACGGCCCATCCATCAAGCACAGGCATATTCAAGTCTAATAGTACAATACAACTGGTCGAAGATCCCAGGTATTCATTTAACCTATCTAGTCCTGTTTTTCCATTTTCGCAAGGAATAAATGTTAAGGATTTGTCCACTACAGTCATCATTCTTTCGACGAGCAGTCTAAGAAGTGGGTCATCATCTATTATAAAGATAGTTTTATTCATCTTTCTTTAATTGTATTGCCTGCGCTTCTGATGTTATTTTTTTTACGATGGCGTCCATTTCATTAGCAGAACTTTTTAACTGTTTAAGCCAAAAAGATAGTTCGTCTGGTTGTTGCTCATCGGATTCGATAAAATTAACGATTCCCATGATTCTTGACAAAGGAGCTCTTACTACATGCGATTGCGTCCAGGCAATATTCTTTAGTTTTTCATTTTGAGTTTGAATCTGCTTAATGTATAAGCTTCTGCTGAGGGCAAACTCAATACTTTTATGGAGCATACCCGGTGTTGTTTCATCTTTAATCAAAAAGTCATCAATTCCTAATTTAAGACTATCTTTTGCCAGGGAAAGGTCTGCATAGCCTGTTAAAATTATTACCGGTACCGGAGGATTTGATTCGAGTATTTTATGAATTAACTCAGATCCCGACGAGTCTGGTAAGTGCAAATCAAGCAAGATAAGGTCATGTTTGATATCACTTTTTTGGTTTTTTATATAATCACCGAATGTATGATGTCTATTGATTTGAATCGTTTTAAAAGCTTCAATCAGGTAATCCTCAATCAGTACGAAATCACCATCATTATCTTCTATGACCAAAATGGACCGGTATCTATTGTCCATGGAATTTTGATTGTAATAATTAGTTAGATAAAACAGATAGTTGTAGCCAAAAATCTTCAATTTTAAGAATGGCCGCTATGAATTCCTCCATTTCCAGTGGCTTCTTTATATAGGTGTTGCAGTGATTTTCGTAAGCTCTGTCAATATCCTTTTGGTTGGAGGAGGTGGTGAGTATGATTACCGGTATTTTTTTCAATTTTTCATCCTGCTTAATCCTCTCTAAAACTTCGTGGCCATTAAAAATTGGAATATTGATGTCTAATATGATTAAGTCAGGTCTTTTAGCATTGGAGAATGCTCCCTTTTTGTTTAGGAAATCCAATGCTTCCTGCCCATTTTTTGCCACGCTTATCATCGTATCTATTTTACTTTCCTCAAAAGCTTCTTTGGTCAGTAATACGTCTCCTTCGTTATCTTCTACAAGAAGTATATGTGCACGTTTATAGGTCTTGTTCGTCATATACGGAATAATTTTATTTCGCGATGGTGAAATAAAAAGTAGAGCCTTCTCCTGGCTTGGATTCTAACCAAACCTCACCACCCAGGAACTCTACGCTCTTCTTAACTAAAGCTAAGCCGATACCTGTACCTTCGTATTCGTCTCTGTTGTGTAATCTTTGGAAAATAATAAAAACTTTATCGTAAAACTTCGGGTCAATGCCAATTCCATTATCTTCAATAGTAAACTCCCAAAGGGTTTCCTTTTCTTTAGCTTGTATTTTGATTCGAGGCGGTAGGTTTTTCTTCGTATATTTCAATGCATTATCGAGGAGGCAGTGAAATATTTGTATAATCGGAGCTTTATAGGTTTGAAATGCCGGAAGACTGTCGAATAAAATAGAAGCTTTTTTTTCAGCGATAAGCTTTCTTCTTAGAAGGGTATACTCAGTTACTATTTCATTGAGATTAACCTCCTCAATCTGCTCGGTAGGTCTGTTAGCCCTGGAGTAGAGCAGTAAATCCAGAATTATCTGTTTCATCCTTTTGGCACCATCCATTGCATAATGAATGTACAAAAGAGCCTTCTCATCAAGTTGGTCAGCATATCTTCGTTTCAATTGATTCATGAAACTGGAAACCATGCGTAATGGCTCCTGTAGGTCGTGGGAAGTGATAAACGCGAATTGCTCTAATTCCTCATTTGAGCGCTCTAATACTTTGGCGTGGTTTTTTAGAGATTCATTAGCCAGTGATAGTTTTTTTTCCAGTTTTTTTTGCTTGGTTAGATCAATCATTGCTCCCACCATTCGGATGGGTTTTTGGTTTTTGTCCCTTAC
>JASBTH010000525.1 GCA_030148525.1 Saprospiraceae bacterium
GTACATCATAACGGTATACATTTTATTACTGCCCTTCGACCGGTATTCGGGAGTCGCTCTGTTTGCATTGGATAAGCCCCAACTCAATTTCTGGAAAATATGGCTAATGGTGGGGGCTAATGTGGTATTGGATTGTATAGCCGTCTTCGTCTTTGCTTCCCTGCCCATGGTGGCCTGGGCTACAATCATATTTACCGGACTCGGAATCCTGGTAGGGTGGTGGTACATCTTTCGGGAAACGGCCTTCCCTGTTGGCTTACTGTGGGAATCGGCAGGATCTATGTCAAAGCAGGTAAAAGGCCTACTGCAACGCAAAACCGTTTCCGGGGAAGGGTAAAAAAGCTTCGGATTTGCATCGAATACATAATAATCATCGTATACCAGGGTAGACGTCAATCAGCTTGACCGGAATACAAACTTCATGCAGCGCCCCCTCGAAAATAAATGGAGCCTGGTCCTTAAAGGACTGTTTATTGGCCTGTTGTTCCTGGCAATGGGTGGAGCCATTATGTTTTTTTCCGGTGCTAATCTGGCCGCAGGCATTCCCTTACTATTACTGCCCTTCATTGCCATTTTTCTGAGCGTAGTATTTATGCGGCCCCTGATCGGGGCAGCGGCTCTTTTTTACGCCAATTATTTTGCCCTGGGATTGGCCCGGTATGTACCCGGCCCCTTGGGCCTTTCGGTAGATGGCTTATTGGTGCTTACCTGGCTTAGCGTATTTTTTTCGCAGTTCAATAAAACAGTGGACTGGAAACGGGCGCTGAAGCCCATGACTTATTTTGCCGTTATATGGTTTGCGTATTCTCTCTTTCAGCTGGGCAATCCGGAAGCCGTGAGCCGGGTGGCCTGGTTTTACGCTATGCGGGGCGTGTCATTGTACATGTTCCTGACCATCCCCCTGGTATATATTCTCCTTCCGGAAAAAAAGTTTCTGGACCGGCTGCTGAAGTTATGGGCGTACTTCACGGTACTGGGTGTGATTAAAGGTATCCAGCAAAAGTTTATTGGTGTGGATCCCTGGGAAGACTACTGGCTGGATACCATCGGGGGGAAAACCCACCGCTTACCCGGCGGTCTGCGCATTTTCTCCTTCTTCTCGGATTCGGCTACTTTTGGCGGAAGCATGGGCTTCTCGGGGGTCGTTTTTGCCATTCTGGGACTCCATACGCCTAAATTTAAGGATAAGGTTTTTTACCTGGCCGTTTCCGTGCTGGCCATGTTCGGTCTACTAATCTCCGGCACCCGGGGAGCCTTGGCGGTACCGGTAGCAGGCTTTGCCCTGTATGCTATTTTTACCAAAAGGCTGGCCATTATTGCTACGGTCTACGGCGGAATGCTGGCGGTCTTTGGCTTTTTCAAATGGACGACCATCGGTAACAGTGTGTACGAACTCCGTCGCATCCGGACGGCCCTTGATCCGAATAATCCATCCTTACTGGTCCGCAAAGAAAACCAACGCCTCCTGTCGGACTATCTGTCCAGTCGTCCGTTCGGTGGTGGTATCGGTTCGGCGGGTAACTGGGGGCTACGATTTTCACCGGGGACTTTCCTGGCCGAAACGCCTACCGACAGCCACTACGTACAGATCTGGGCCGAACAGGGAATTGTAGGCCTGTACCTGCATTTAATGACCCTGTTTTTCTTTATCCTCAGTAGTGCCTACATCATTTTATTCCGTTTGAAATCCTTTGAATACATCGGTCTGGGAGCGGCCATGACCTGTGGCGTTTTTGGACTGATGGGAGCCTCCTACGGAAGCGGTGCTTTACAGCAAATGCCAAACGGACTAATCGTGTATGCTTTTATGGCTTATATGTGGCTTCTGCCCAAGTGGGAACGACAGGGGATCGAAAAAGGATTGGTGAAAGTACCGGCCAAGTGAAAATTGGCGAGGTCGAAAAGTTCGCCGGGCCCTTACCAGAAGCCGTAGTAAAATGAATTTGAGGTGAAGTCTAAAATTTGGTAGTTCCGGTAACCGCCTGCCAGCCAATTTTCACCATAGAAGAAAAGGCATCCATAAACTCCCTGGGTTTGGATTGCTCCGGGAAGAATTGCCTGACCATAGTTTCGTCCCAGGGGCCGGTGAAATACTTGCGGTACTCCGGATAGTCGGGGTTAACCTCGAACTCGATCTGACCTTCCCAGGCATAACGGGTGGTCCACATATTGGGTCGCGTATCCCGCAGGATCTTATAGCCCATAGAAGTTCGTTGCAAATAGGTAAGGAAGAGCAGGCCAAAGTCAAATTGGCTATCAAACCAATTCGCCGCCTTGTCCATGATGATCAGTTTGCCGTCAATGGGCAGGATGAGCCAACGGTGTGATTCCTTGGGGAACAAATATTCGCCAACAACCGATGGTGTTTCCAGGTAGCCCCGTTTGGCTACTCGCGATTGTTCGGTGAGAAAAGCCCTGGGGTCATCGACGTGCTCCAGTACCTGGTTGCAGATCACGTAATCGAACTCATTATCGGAGAAGGGCATATCGGCCCCGTCGGCCTGAATGAATTCCTGGTTCTTCAAAACCCTGATATCAGTCTTACGGTGGTAGTTGGAGTCAATAAATTTATCGACAATGACATGTGCTTTGGGATGTGGATGGTGACCACTGCCTACTTCCAATACCCGATCGGTACGCTTTATGGGGAGCTTATACCGATGCGGAGGCGTTTGTACTTGCATAGTTCAAGGGTTATTACAGGGGGAGATGCTGGGTTGGGAATCTCGCCCGTAATCAAATAGTTATTGAATCATTTAATAGACATTTACGTACAAAGTCTTAATCCGTTGCCTATATTTCTCTAAAACAGCACTAACCAATTGGCCAGGAGGCCAATTCCGTCCCGGTATCCGTACGAACCATCCACGTACCTAAATGCCAAGTGCTATGACTACCAATCCCTTGGTCTCCATTATTACCATCAATTACCGCCAGGCGGCGGTGACTAACGAGCTATTGGCTTCACTGCGGGAGGTCCGTAGTCCGGCTTTTGAAGTCTTGATCGTAGATAATGCGTCGGGGGAGGAAGATATAGCACGCCTGGATCTGAGCGATTCCTACGTGCGCCTGCTGCGCAGTGCGCGCAATCTCGGTTTTGCCGGCGGGAACAACCTGGGCATCCGACAGGCAAAGGGCGAGTTCATCCTGCTACTTAATAACGATACGGAGGTGACACCCGATTTCCTTACCCATCTGGTGGCCACCTTCTCCATGTATCCTAAGGTGGGGGCCGTCAGTCCCAAGATCCGGTATTACGATCATCCCGATACTATACAATACGCTGGTTTTACAGCCATGAACCCCTTCACGCTGCGTATGCAGGCCATTGGGCACAAAGAGGTGGATAGCGGTCAGTACGATCTGCCCCGCTATACGCCTTTTGCCCATGGATGCGCCATGATGGTGCCGCGCGCCGTCATCGGGGAGGTGGGCGAAATGCCCGAATCGTATTTTCTCTATTATGAAGAACACGATTGGAGTACCCAGATCCGACGGGCAGGTTACCAGATATATTATCAGCCTCAGAGCCTGGTTTTTCATAAGGAATCTATGTCTGTCCAGAAAAACAGCCCCTTAAAAACGTATTACCTTAACCGGAACCGAATTCTGTATATGCGCCGTAATAGCAAAGGGTTAAGCCGCTGGCTGGCCAGCCTGTACATGGTTTTTGTCAGTATTCCCAAAAATCTGATACAGTTTTTCTTAGCCAGAGATGCCAATCATTGGAAGGCTTACCTGGATGCCCTGAAATGGCACCTTTCGCCACAAATAAATGACCCATGGACACCCTGATCACCCTTTTTCGCTGGCCGGAGTATTTGCTGCTTGCCTATTTGGGAGGGGCAGCCTTGTATTTTTTGGTCTTTGCTATCGCCGCTCACCTCTACCGGGAACGAACTCACGGTCAACGTCTGCGTCGCGCACGGGTAGCGGTGCTGCTGCCTTCTTACAAAGAGGATGCCGTAATCCTGGAAACAGCCCGGGCGGCAGGTGAGCACATTAGCACGCACCACGAAGTGGAAACCCTGGTTCTGGCCGATTCGTTACAAGCGGATACCGTCGCCAAACTCAAAGAGGGACCGGCCCGCGTCCTGGAAGTGTCATTCGAGAATAGCACCAAAGCTAAAAGCATCAAAAAGGGCCTGGAGGTGATTGACCCGCATGTCGATTACATCCTGGTGCTGGACGCCGATAATGTAATGGCTCCGGGCTGCGTCGATGCGCTGGTCGAACAGTTGCAGAGTGGCTTTCGGGTTGTTCAGGGGCAACGCACCGCCAAGAATGATAATACCGACTTCGCGGTACTGGACGGGCTCAGTGAGGCGACCAATAACGCTATTTTCCGCACGGGGCACCGGGTGCTTGGGCTATCGGCGGCCCTGATCGGTTCGGGGTTTGCCTGCGAGGCGCCACTATTTCGGGAACTGATGGACCGTGCCGAAGCGGTGGGCGGCTTCGATAAAGAACTCGAGCTCTTCCTGTTGGAACAGGGGATTACCATCGGGTATGCCCGGAATGCAGTCGTTTTAGATGAAAAAATCCAAAAAGCAGAAGCCTTCGTAAACCAGCGCCGTCGTTGGTTATCGGCTCAGTTTATCTACTTCGGCCGAAATATAGGGCGCGGATTGCGTCTCTTGCTGACGCGCGGCCGTATCGACTATTTCGATAAGCTGATCCAGTTTATTCTGCCACCGCGTATCCTCACCTTGGGCGCTACCGGCCTGTTTGCCGGTTTGTATCTGGTATTGAGTATCTGGTGGCCACTAAGCACTTCGGGTATTTGTTGGATCGTAACTTTTTTGGCGACAGCCACGGCCATTGCCATCAGTTTGCCCGCCCGAACCTATAGCCTGAAAACATTGAAAAGCCTGGCCCAACTACCCCTCGGATTCTGGCTTACGCTAAAAGCCCTCTTCAAATTGAAAGGGGCCAATAAAAAATTCATACACACGGAGCATGGTATCGATGAACACTCGTAAACGGGTCGACTTGCGCACTGCCGACGTAGTCATAACCGGCCTGCAATCCTGGGACATTCCCATTGGAAGCAATTGTAAAAATATTGCCCGCGAACTGGCAAAGGATCGGCGGGTACTGTACGTTAATCCCCCCCTGGATCGCCTCGGATATTGGCGGGCCAGGGAACCCGAAACCATTGCTCGTTTTCGCGAACGCTGGGAAAAGGGCAAGGACAACCCGGTCGAGGTGGCCGAAAACCTGTGGGTATATTACCCGCCCTTTTTAGCCGAACCGGTCGCCCGGGTACCGGTAAACATGGTATTCAATTGGCTCAACGGGCGCAACAACCGGCGTTTGGCGAAAGCCATACAAACGGCTATGAGTACCCTGGATTTTGGTCCCTTCTGGCATTTTTGCGACAGCGATATGTTCCGCTCCCTCCATTTAAAGGAGCTTCTGAATCCCATGCACTACACCTATTATACCCGCGATAACCTGACCGCAGTAGATTACTGGCAGGTGCAGGGAACCCGTATCGAACCTCTGCACATGGCCAAAGCCGATACCGTTGCTGCCAATAGCCTGTATCTGGCCCAGTTAGCAGGGCGTTTTAATCCGCACAGTTATTTTGTGGGGCAGGGATGTGATCTGACGGCCTTTAAGCCGGAAACAGCTGGCCCCGTTCCTGCCGATATTGCACCCATCACCGGGCCCGTCATCGGCTACATTGGCTCCCTGAAAGCTCTGAGACTGGACCTGACTATACTCGAGCATATCGCCCGCGCGCGTACCGATTGGCAGTTGGTATTGGTAGGTCCCGAAGACGATACCTTCCGGGCCAGCCCGTTACACGATATGCCCAATGTGCATTTCCTGGGCCGCAAGGATGAATCCGATCTGGCCGGCTACCTGCAGGCCTTTGATGTGGCCATAAATCCACAAAGAATCAACGAAATAACCCGCGGTAATTACCCACGCAAGATTGACGAGTACCTGGCAATGGGGCGAGCTACCGTAGCCACCCGAACGGAAGCCATGGCTTACTTCGAGGAGCACGTCTCACTGGCCGAAGGGCCCGAAGAATGGGTGCAGGCTATCGAGTCCGAACTGGCATCTGATGGTCCTGGTCTGCAAAAGGAACGCCGGACTTTTGCTTCCGGGCACACTTGGGCAAATAATGTGGAGGAACTCTTCATCAGCATGGAAAAAAGCCGAAAACTATGAGTCTGACTGATCGTATTAAATCGAATCCACGATTGAAAAAACTGGCTCTCTGGATGCTGATGCCTAAAAACCAGGCACGCCCGCGTAGGTGGGTGCGTTGGTTTGTCAATCCCTTTGCACCCCAAATCCGCCGTCGCGGACGCATTCGCCGTAGTGCCCGCATAGACATACTGCCTTTCAATCCTTTTGAGTTGGGTGCTGCAAGCACCATTGAGGATTTTTGCACCGTCAATAACGGCGTGGGCGCAGTTAAGATCGGCGAACGAACCCGTATCGGCCTGGGCTCGACCCTGATCGGGCCGGTAACGATCGGTAACGATGTGCGACTGGCGCAAAACGTAGTGATCAGCGCTCTGAACCATAACTACGAAGCCATCGACCGGCCCATTTCCGAACAGGGGGTGTATACCCGTCCGGTCGAGGTGCAGGATGAAAGCTGGATCGGAGCAAATGTGGTGATCCTGCCCGGCGTTACGATCGGGAAACACTGTGTCGTTGCGGCCGGTAGCGTGGTTACCAAATCGGTACCCGATTACTGCGTAGTGGCGGGCAACCCGGCACGACTGCTCAAACAATACGATCCAAATACTAACACCTGGGAGCGCGTAGTGCGTGCTCCTGCCTGACCATTAAAAGAGCATATCCCCATGAATATCGGCATAGAAGCTCAGCGTATTTTCCGCACCCGTAAGCACGGCATGGATTTCGTAGCCCTGGAGTTGATCCGCCATCTGCAGCGCATCGACCGGGAGAATACCTATCATATATTTGTTAATGAAGGTCCAGATCGCTGCCTGGAAGAAAGCGAGAATCTGACTATTCATACCTTTGCGGGGAGCTATCCGGTCTGGGAACAGGTGAAGCTGCCCAAGCTGGTCGGGCAGCTCGATCTGGATCTGTTGCATTGCACCTCCAATACCGCACCGGTCTGGTGTCCGGTACCCCTGGCCGTGACCATTCACGATATCATCTACCTGGAAAGTAATCCGCTTTTCGCAAAAGGCTATACCCCTTACCAGCGCTTCGGTAATATGTACCGACGTTGGGTGGTGCGTCAATTGCTGCGCAAGGCCGATGCCATTTACACTGTATCCCATTTTGAGCGGGAGCGATTCGAGTTTTACCTTGAGCTGCCCCCGGGACGCGTGGAGGTGGTGTACAATGGGGTAGGGGAGCACTTTCGGCCCATCACCGATCAGTCGTACCTGGCTGATATGCGCACCAAGTACCGACTGCCGGAAAGGTTTTGCCTCTTCCTGGGCAATACCGATCCCAAGAAAAATACGCCGAATACGGTAGTGGCTTTCGCCAAATACTGCCAGCAGTTTGGCCGCACCCACCAACTGGTGGTCGGCGATCTGGAACCTGCCCTTATCAAAAGCTACCTGGATAAGGCCGGACTGGGCGAATATATGGATCAGGTCCACGTGACGGGCTATATCGACAATCGGGAAATGCCCGCTCTGATCAACTTAGCAGACGTCTTCCTGTACCCGAGCAAACGGGAGAGTTTCGGCATTCCTATTCTGGAAGGCATGGCCTGCGGCACGCCCGTGATCACCAGCAAAGCAGCTTCCATGCCCGAGGTGGCCGGTGATGCCGCCTGCCTGGTCGACCCCTTGCAACCCGATTCCATCGCCGAGGTGTTGGGCGTACTGCTCAACGATACCGATATGCAGGAAAAACTGCGGGCGGATGGCCTGGAGCGGGCTAAAGCCTTTAGCTGGGAACAAACGGCCCGCACTTCCCTGGCGAGTTATCGCCGCCTCTTAGGTGAACCCGAAAAAGAAACAGCATGACTATTGTATTCTGGACAGCCC
>JASBTH010000526.1 GCA_030148525.1 Saprospiraceae bacterium
TCAACGATGCCATTGGTAGTCGTATCCATATCAGTTGGCTTGATTAGAGGTGAGGACCATGTAGCCCCATGGATTCAGGTTTATATCCATTTTCGCGGTGACCACGCTGGTACTGTTAGCAAACACGTTGGTATAGTTACCGGCGTGCTCCCCCATTTGAATGGTGGCTTCCTGCGGCTGATCACTCAGGTTCAGCACAGTAATCACCGTATTGTCACCCTGGCTGCGGGCAAAAGCGTACACGGCCTCCTGTTGATCTGACGACAGGCGCTCCAGGGGACCGCCTGCGATGCCGTTCCAAAGAGCGGGATTGTCTTTTTTGAGTTGCAGTAAAGTAGTGTAAAAGGCCTGTTTGGGAATATCACCCCACTCGATAGGATCTTTTTCGAAAAACTTCAGCCGCTTATTCATGGCCGCCTCCTGGCCACTGTAGATGAGGGGCATCCCCGGATAGGTGAAGGTCAGAACGGCCAGGGCATAGGCGGCCGGTCCCATCCGTTCTTCCACGGTGCCCTGCCAGGAATTTTCGTCGTGGTTGGTAATGAAGTGCATCAGCCAGCCGGCTTTCCATTTGCTGCCTTCGGTTTCCCCCCACTCATCAATGGCCATTGCCGTAGTCTCGCCTCCTGCGATTTCGTTTAGCAGGTGGTGGAAGGACCACCCGTACGACATAGTAAACAGTGAATCGTTATTCAGCTTGGGTATCTCCGCTTCGGCCAGCATAAACAACTCCGGATTGGCTTCCCGCAAAGGAGGTATGGCTTGTTGCCAAAAGTCGTGGGGTACACCGTGGGCTACGTCTACCCGAAATCCATCGATACCTACATCTTCGAGCCAGTAGGTCATATCGCTGATCATCTCTTCACGCATCTCCGGATTGTCGTAATTGAGGTCGGCCACATCGGTCCAACCCCATGATTCGCCCGTTTCGGGATTGATGGGGTCGATGATGTTGCCCTCCGTATCCTGAGTGTAATAGTCGGGATGTTCGGTGATCCACACGTGATCCCAACCGGTATGGTTAGGCACCCAGTCGATCAGGATATGCATGCCTCGCTCGTGGATCTCCCCGACCATAGCCTGAAACTCCTCGGGAGTGCCAAACTGCGGGTTTACACCACGGTAATCGGATACCGCATAGTAGCTGCCCAGGGGGCCTTTGCGTTTGGCTTCGGAAATAGGATGAATGGGCATGAACCATAGGATATCGACCCCCATTTCCTCCAGGCGTGGCAGGTGTTCCCGAAAGGCCGCGAAGGTCCCTTCGGGAGTGTACTGACGTACATTGACTTCGTAAATGTTGCTGGTCTTTGACCAATCGGGAATGGCCGGGTTTTCGTACACGACATCGGAGGCATCGGGTGTATCATCACCACCATCGGGTATATCCGTGGCACAGGATACCAACACCAGCCCAAGCAACAGGGGCAAGATTCGTTTCAACAGCATAGCAAACGTTTAAATCAAAGAGTTCGTGTTTCATACACAGTAACTCGAACAAGATACGGAATCTCCTCATTCGAGAAACTTTTATTCATGTTAGCAAGTGGATCCTTCGAATAAGGAAATGGTGCCCACTTTCGCAAATGCTATGGCGGGTAAAAATGCTGAATTAAGAATTCATTGTTTGGCTTTCGCCAAAAGGAGACGGGATAGGGTAACTACTAAAGTAGTTTGGGTAGGGGCATGGATTTCGATTACCCCCACCTTCGTGCGGTGAGCAACAATATTCCTACCCCATTAGCTAAAGCCCTAATTAAAAATTAAACACTAAAAATTATTCATTCCAGCAGGAATTGCTTTTTCGTCGGCATCGATTGGAGCTTGATGAGCTTACCACTGACCACGCGTTGATCACCGTATTTGCCGGTTCGCACCCAGGACATTGCTGAGAAGTCACGGGTACTTGCCTGCACATCCCATTCCGCATCATTGAGGTCATCGACTTCGGAATCGATGAGGATGTAGGTCTTTTCAGAGGTGAGTTTGTAATACCAGTTGCCGAAGTCGGTCTGGTCCTGCCAGTGACCACCGTCGTAGGTGCCATCGGGATGGAATTTGTACCAACGCCCGCGGTTGAAGGTGGAACCTTCGGGGTCGTTATTAAGGACGTAGTATTCAAAGACCCAATAGTCCTGCATCATGGAGCGGGTCATTTCATTCTGGGGAGGTACCTGTGCGGGGCCGGCCGAACCGGTAGCACGCAGCTGTTCTTTGGATACGGGCTTGTCGTCTTCATTTCCGCAGGAAGCGAGTAAGCCCAGACAAAGGCATACAAGGAGGGTCTGTTTCATGGCGATTATCGGTTTGAGCCGGTAAAATACCGATTTTTAAGGATACATGTGGAAATCGGAGGGCGGAAATCGCCACGCCTTCGCCAAGGCTACGGCGGGCGGGGAGACCGGGAGCGACTGAAGGGACCGGAGAGACTTGCTTGAGCCGGGCTACTTGTTTTTTCCTGACTGCTGTGTATCTGCTCTTAATTGCGTTGGGCATAGTGCGTAGAGCGTAGAGAATCTCTGCCCGTACGGGCTGCGCTCACCGCGTGAATAAGGCATCTTGAAGTCGGAAATCGGAGGGCGGAGGTCGGAAATAAACTGCCAACTGGAGACTGGAGACTCAAGGGAACGAAGGGACTGCCTACTGCTAACTGAGAACTGGGGACTGCCGACGAACCGCAGGAATGATTGGAGCGTTGCTGACTTCACTCCCACCGCTGAAGCGGATGGGCTTATACTACCAACTGACGACCCTTTGGCGAAAGCCAAAAAACAAAACCACATTGAGCATTGAACACCAAGCATTGCTAACTAAAAAACCGCCGCATTCGTCGAGCTGGCGATCACCACTTGTAATTGGGTCAACACATCGCGAACCGCCGCGTAAGCTCCTCCCCGCTCCTTGAGATCTTTTTTTATTCTTTTGGCGACTTCACGGGCCTTCTTGCGGGAGTCGTACACAGCGGGCAGTATGTAGGCAGCCTGCAGTAGGCCGGCCAACATCCAGTCCCGATCCGAAAATTGATCAACCGGCGCGTTTAAGCGTTGGCGAATAGCCGACTGTAATAGACGCGTGCGATTGGGATTAGTCGCGGGATAGGTAGACCAGGGAAAGATCCAGAGCACTTTGGTGGTCTCCTTGCGGAGAATGCGGTCGTCCATCAGCTGCTGACGGGCCATGGGAGTTAGCTTACCCGAACGCTGAATCAGCACGTGCATGAAGGCTGTCATCTTGGGCGGGCGGTTGCGCTTACCGGCATAGGCTTGCAGTCGGCTCAACACATCGTTGAGCACCGGACGATCGGTGGCCTCGGTGGAAATAAGGTGAAGCCGCTTTTCCCGCAATTCGATTCGTCCCAGGGCCATCAAATCCAGGATATAGGCACCCGCCAGCCCGGCATACAGGTTGGTCTGGGCGACTCGTAATTGCCCGTTTTCGGGACGGTAGACCAATTGTAGGATCGTATCGTGCAAATAGGTCGGCATGTCCATTGATCGGATTTTTACCGGAACATAACCAACCTATCTGCCAATAGCGAATTCCATCGACGGAGGTGACTAAAACTTCGGCGATTAAATCACTCCCATCTCTTTACCGACCTTGGTGAAAGCTGCAATGGCCTGGTCGAGATGTTCCTTATCGTGGGCTGCCGACATTTGCACGCGAATGCGGGCTTTGCCTTTGGGGACCACCGGGTAGAAAAACCCGATCACGTAGATACCTTCATCGAGCAGGCGATTAGCAAACTCCTGGCTCACTTTCGCATCGTAGAGCATAATGGGTACTATGGGGTGTTCTCCCGGTAAAATGTCGAAGCCGGAAGCATTCATCTTCTCACGGAAGTATTTGGTATTGTATTCCAGTTTGTCGCGCAGGGCCGTACTGCCACTCAGGATGTCGAGAACTTTGATCGATGCTCCCACGATGGATGGTGCCAGCGTATTTGAGAATAGGTATGGACGCGAGCGCTGACGCAGCATATCCACTATCTCTTTGCGGGCAGCGGTAAAACCACCGGAAGCACCACCCAGGGCTTTACCGTAGGTACCGGTGATGATGTCGACCCGGCCCATAACACCACAGTGTTCATGGGTGCCACGACCGGTTTTACCCATAAACCCGGTGGAATGGCAATCGTCGACCATCACCAAAGCATCGTACTTCTCAGCCAGGTCACAGATTTTATCAAGCTGGGCAATGTACCCATCCATAGAAAATACCCCATCGGTTACGATCATTCGCCGACGCGCTCCCTGAGCTTCCTTAAGTTTGGCCTCCAGGTCGGCCATGTCGTTATTTTTGTAGCGGTAGCGAGCGGCCTTACACAGCCGAATACCATCGATAATGGATGCGTGGTTCAGCTCGTCGCTGATGATGGCATCCTCTTTACTCAACAGTGGCTCGAACAGGCCGCCGTTGGCATCAAAGGCGGCAGCGTAAAGGATGCAGTCCTCCATGCCGAGGAACTCAGCTGTCTTGCGCTCCAGTTCCTTATGGATATCCTGAGTGCCGCAGATGAAGCGGACCGATGACAAGCCGTAGCCATGATCATCGATAGCTTTTTTGGCAGCCTCGATAACCTCGGGATGAGCCGATAGCCCCAGGTAATTATTAGCGCAAAAATTGAGCACCTCTTTTCCCGTATTTATGGAAATGGAAGCTCCCTGGGGCGTTACGATTATGCGTTCTTCTTTATATAATCCGGCTTCGCGGATCTCCTCCAGTTCTTTTTCCAAAGCTGGTTCTACGTGGTCAAACATCGTTTTGGTATTTATCAGGTTTGTATGAATCAGGCATTTTCCACCTCGTATTTCAATCGCAGATTTTCGAGCATATCACTGGTCATGGTGGCCAGGTCGTATTCGGGGTTCCAGTTCCAGTCGGCACGTGCCCGGCTGTCCTCAATACTATTGGGCCAGGAATCAGCAATTTTTTGACGAAAGTCAGGAGCATACCGGATGGTAAAATTCGGAATATATCGCTGGATCTCCGCCGCCACCTCGCCCGGCGAAAAACTCATGCCGGCCAGATTGTAAGAGGTACGCACGGTAATTTGTTCAGCGGGAGCCTCCATCAATTCGATAGTCGCGCGAATGGCATCGTCCATATAGAGCATTGGTAACCTCGTCTCAGCACTCAAAAAACAGTCGAAGGGTTCTCCCAGTACGGCTTTGTGGTAAATATCAACTGCGTAGTCAGTGGTGCCGCCTCCGGGCATCGACTGGTATCCGATAATGCCCGGATACCGCACTGAGCGGACGTCCACTCCGTACTTCTTGTGGTAATACTGACACCACTGCTCGCCTGCCACCTTGCTGATGCCGTAGACGGTGGTCGGCTGCATGATGGTGTCCTGAGGTGTCTCCCGGCGTGGCGTATTATCACCAAATACAGCAATAGAGCTGGGAAAGAAAAGCTGCAACTGATGGCTGCGGGCAGCCTCCAGTACATTAAAAAGACTTTCCATATTGATTTGCCAGGCCTGGCGGGGATTCTGTTCACCCTTGGCCGACAGAATAGCTGCCAAATGGTAAATAGTGGTAATCTCGTATTGCCGGATCAGCTGTTCCAGGCGCTCACTATCCAGGGCATCCAGGCGCTCGAAAGGTCCTTCTGTTTTTTGCTCCGGATCCCGGATATCGGTGGCGATCACCTGATTAGCCCCCACTCGCTGGCGCAACTCCTGAGTGAGTACAGAGCCAATCTGCCCGTTGGCACCGGTTATTAATATACGTGTTTGGTTCATAGTTGGTTAGGCTCTTAAAAGAATCATGGTCCGGAGCTTTGATGCCTTTCCGGCCTCCGCAAAACTAACGATTTTCCGCGGTTTCCGTTCAGCTATGCTGGTCCGGATATGCGGGTATTTCATCCAAAAAGGTAAAAGATTCGGTCTCGAAATCAATGGCGCACACGTAGTTGTCAGGCCCGTTACTCACCCATAAATACGGTACTCTCAACGACATATTATAGGTGGCTATCTGCCGAAAGACTGCCTCGTTCACCGGTATGGAAGGTGCCTTGCACTCCACCAACAGGAAGGGCTGCATATCCGGGTCGTAGACGAGCACATCACTGCGACGGTACATTCCATTCACGGTTAGTCCACGCTCCAGGGTAATCCGGTTGCGGTTGCAACCACATTCCGCAATCAGATGGTGGACGATGAGTTGGCGGACCATCTCTTCCGGTTGTAAAACCAGCCATTTACGGCGGACTACGTCCCAGATCATCCGTTTTCCATGCACCGCTTTGATCTCCAGTTTATGTTGTTGCCCGATCAGGTCCAGATTCATGTATTATTCTATTGCTTTCGCAAAAAAAACTACTGCCGTAAAAATGGCAGGTGCAGTACCCCTCTCCCATCGGTCAGCCTCAGCACAAAGGTGCCCGATTCAAGGTCCGACACATCAATGGTCTGCCGGTGGCTAGCTTGACCTATAGATTGCCATTCTCCATACATTCGGTTGCGCCCCGACACATCCATGATCGACCATTCCAGGTTACGGTTGGCCTGCTCAAGCGCTATATCCAGGGAAAGCTCACTCGTTACCGGATTCCCCAGAATACGGAATTGACCTGCCAGAGCAGGTTGCGCGGTTCGGGTGGATTGCATTAGGGAGTAGCTACTGCTTCCCGTGGTATTCACCACCTGTATCTGGTCATCGGAATCGTCCCAGATAACCGCCAGGATCATTACGTTTTGCATATCGTATTCTTCGGGCAGAGTGTAAAAAAGCTCGGTATTAAAACGCTCACCAGCCGTGGTGGTTCCGGAGTGCAGCAGGGTACCAAAAGGGTTCGCTGTGAGGGACTCTCGCAATACATTTGTGTGGGTCGCCGAAGAAGATCGACTGGCCTGTTCTTCGCGAACCGATCGCTCTACCAGATAAAGTCCCAGGCGGTATGAGCCCTCTGCTTCGGATTGAAAGAACTCCATGGCGGCCCGTACGCGCAAACTGCGGGAGACGGGTTCGTAGGCCAATGCCAAACCGGCTTGTACGACCGGTGTAGTCGTATTCAACACCTCAATCTGATCCTGGATAGAGGTTTCTACGGAAGGTGTTCCTGAGCCGACCACTTCTTCGCCCACGTAAAAGCGGGGCTGAGAAAAAGCAGACTCGAAGGCATCGATCCAGGCTTCTGCTACCTCACTGTGCAGCAAACTGCCGGAGCTATGATGAGCCTTAACAAAGACTGCCTGGGTGCTATCGTACTCATTTTCCAGGCGTTCCATCATATCCCATGCGAACCCGCCACAAATAGTGCACCAGGTGGCCGTGCGCTTGGTCACCAGCGCCTTTTGGGTGGCAGAAACGGAAATCTGTTCCTGGGCCTGGAGAAACAGACCGGCAGCCCAACAAAAAGCGATACACAATGCAAAACGTTTCATGAGGTCATTAATTTATGGGTGAATTCGATAAGTAGATGCATTCAATAATGGACTCAGTCGCTTCGGTAAGCCGAAATCGGTGATCTAGCCGATGCCCCACCAACCAACAGATCCGATCGGTGGCATCCACCAGCAACCAGGCATTCTCCTTTTGGTAACGCGACCATTTCTCATCGACAAAATAATCTTTTAGCTTTTTGGTGTGCCCGTCCATTCCAAAAGGCTGAAAACGATCACCGGCCTTCCAGCGACGCAGGTACAGGGGAAAGGTCAGCTGACGGGAATCCATCAAAGCGACCATGGAATCACTTCGTATATTTGCGGGGCGTTGCTTGGGACCGGATATCACCAACATCCCCTCCGGCAAATGGAGGGTGCCAGGCTGAGAAAGAGTAAATGGATGATGATCCGCCCCTCCTCTTTTTCGGATCTTCAGTACAGACCGATCGATCAGCACTTCACTGGTTTCCGTCTGGAACCACTTGCCCGTATGCTCAGCTTGCAGGGCTTGCCAGATATCGCAAGCAACCGGACGGGAAACCCCATAAGGCCGCAAAAACTCAAAAAGCAAGGTGGGGGCAAAGCCTTTTTTCATAACCGGTTGCAGATCCACGGTCACGACCTCTTCATCGCCCAAAGACACCAACTCCTCGCGCCAGTATTCCAGGGCCCACTGCACTAATTGCTGAGTTTGTTGTAAGTGGTCAATCGTGCGCCCTACAGCCGCATCGAAAGCGGGGTTGATATTCCGGAAGACAGGTAAAATATCGTGTCTGATCTTATTGCGCTGATATTTGCGTTCGGCATTGGAATCATCTTCCCGGTGTGCAAGGTGCCGCTGACGGTAATAGGTTTCCAGATCGCCCTTCCCAAACCCCAATAGCGGGCGCAGCACCCGCCCGTTAATAGCCGGTATGCCCGTGAGTCCGGACAGTCCGGTCCCCCGGCTCAGGTTGATAAATAGCGTTTCAATGGAATCCTGGCGGTGATGAGCGGTGAGGATCCAGTCGTAATCTTGTTCACGGCGAATACGCTCCAGCCATTCGTACCGCAGATCACGGGCCGTTTCCTGAATACTCTTACCCGTTTGCCGGGCCTGGGCCAGGGTATCGAAACGGATGGAATAAAAAGGAATCTGGTACCTTCTGGAAAGACTGTCGGCAAAAGCCTCGTCCCCATCCGATGCGTCGCCACGCAATTGAAAATTGCAATGAGCAACACCCACCGACAGACGCGATTGGTGGCATAGGTCCAATAGGACCACCGAATCCAAACCACCGCTCAGGGCAAGCAGAAAGCGGTCCTGCTCCCGGTTCACACCGGGCAGGGCTGAAAGGGCTTCCAGGAAAGCCTGAGCCAGGGTTTGTTCCATGCGTACAAGGTACAAAAAAGGTCAGTCCACTACCACTCCCGGTTTGCGCTGAATGGTGGGGACATCCTTGACTACCATCTGCACCGTTCCGCGGTGCCGCTCCTCCAAGAGCACCACTTTGCCTCGGCGCAGGTTCTCGAAAATATCCGGCTGGGAATGGCGGATGGTAATAAGCTCCAGGTCGCGGTCTATCAACACGTTGAAGTTCTCACTAATGCGCTCGGCGAAGGTATCGACCTTATCGTCGATATCGTTCACACAGATATTGAAATTGATGGCCGAGTTTTGCATGAGATTCACTTGCAGTCGCAGATCGGCAATGATGTTAAAAAGATAACTCATGTGGTGTTCCGCTACAAAGGAGAAGTCCCTGGTAGAAATCTGCAGCAGCGCCTGATCGCGTTCTACGGCCACCATCGAAGGGTAGGTATCATCCACGTCGGCGGTAATGAGGGTGCCGGTCCCCGTAGGTTCGACAAACGACTTGACGTAAAGCGGAATGCTCTTATTTTGCAGGGGCTTAATAGTCTTCGGATGGATAACCTTCGCGCCGTAATAGGTCATTTCGATAGCCTCTTTGTACGACAAGCGGTCGAGTTTAACTACGTTTTTGAACAGGCGCGGATCGGCCGTAAGCACTCCGGGGACATCCTTCCAGATGGTCATACTTTGGGCATCCAGGCAAAAGGAAAAAATAGCTGCCGTGTAGTCGGAGCCTTCACGGCCCAGGGTGGTTGTGAAATTCTCGGTAGTGCTGCCGATGAATCCCTGGGTCAGCACAAATGATCCTTTCTCCAATTTAGGCGGTACCGTTTTTTGGGCACGGGACACCGTTTCATCCCACTGTACCCAACCCTCGCGGAAAATGTTATCGGTGATCACGATATCGCGGGCATCCAGCCATTCAGTGGGCATAGAAAGACTATTAA
>JASBTH010000533.1 GCA_030148525.1 Saprospiraceae bacterium
AGCGATACCGGCAAAGGCATTCCGGCTTCGCGCCAAAAAAGAGTATTTAACCCGGGTTACACGACTAAAAAACGAGGTTGGGGACTAGGCTTATCCCTGGCCAAACGCATTATCGAAGAGTATCACTCCGGCAAGATCTACTTGAAGCGTTCGGAGGAAGGAGTGGGTACCACCTGTACCAGTAAGTTGCAGAAAGCTTAGAAGCTGAGTACTCTATTTCCTAACGAAACGCCTTATAATCATGTGGAAAGAATTTAGGGATTTTATTATGCGCGGCAACGTACTGGAGCTTGCCGTCGCGGTCATCATCGCGGGTGCATTTGGTGCCATTGTCAAATCATTCACCGCCGACCTGATTATGCCTCCCATAGGTCTCGCACTCGGAAATGTGGATTTCACCGATCTGGCCATTACCCTGAAGCCGGCCGTACTGAACGATGCCGGAGAAACCGTTACCGAAGCTGTACAGGTCCGTTACGGAGCCTTCATTCAGACGGTCCTGGACTTCTTGATCATTGCCTTCATCATCTTCATGTTGGTCCGCACCTACAATAGGATCAGGGACCAAAATAAAAAAGAGGAAGATGAAACACCGTCTCCTCCTCCGGGGCCTACCCAAGAGGAACTGCTGAGAGAGATACGGGATATACTAAAGGCACAGTCATAAAAAATGTAGGCCTGGTCTTTTGGCAAATGCCAAAAGACCAGGCCTACATTTTTGCCGAAAGGCAACAAAAAAAGGAAGCTGTCACGAATGACAGCTTCCTTACCTTATTATCTCTTATTCAGACTTTGAACTAGCCCTTCAGTTCTTCGCGAATTTTATTGAGGGCTGATCCGGCATTCACCCAGCCGATTTGAGCCTTATTGTAAGTGTGTGCCACCTCAAACTCATCGCTGGAACCATCAGAGTGCTTCAACACTACTTTCAGGTTCTTACCGGGAGCCATGCTATCGAGACCTACAATGTCAACCAGGTCGTCCTGGCGGACTTTCTCGTAATCAGCTGTATTAACGAAGGTCAGCGCCAGCATACCCTGTTTTTTCAAGTTGGTCTCGTGAATCCGTGCAAAAGACTTCACGATGACTGCTTTCACTCCCAGGTGACGCGGCTCCATAGCAGCGTGCTCGCGAGAGGAACCCTCGCCGTAGTTCTCTTCACCAAATACAATAGTTCCGATACCCGCTTTTTTGTACTTACGGGCTGAAGTCGGCACCGGCAGGAATTCTGCATCTTCTTTGCTATCCGCGTAATTGGCGACGTTGTTCATTTCGTCGTTGAAGTAGTTAATAGCACCGATGAAGCAGTTTTCGGAAATATTATCGAGGTGTCCGCGATACTTCAGCCACGGTCCGGCCATAGAAATGTGGTCAGTAGTACACTTACCTTTGGTCTTGATCAACAGGCGCATATTGGTCAGCTGATCCGTGGTGATAGGCTCGAAGGGCGTCAGCAATTGCAGGCGGTTCGATTCCGGATTCACATCGATGGATACACCACTTCCGTCCTCCATGGGATCAATAAAGCCGGCATCCTCAACGGCAAAACCATTACCAGGCAGCTCTACGCCTGTCGGTGGCTCGAGGCGCACCTCTTCGCCATCTTCGTTGGTAAGGGCATCCGTTAGCGGGTTAAAGCCCAGGTCACCGGCAATAGCCATGGCTGTAACGATCTCAGGGGATGCTACAAACGAGCGGGTAGCTGAATTACCATCATTACGCTTGGAGAAATTCCGGTTAAAGGAAGTGATAATGGAATTGGCACGAGTGGGATCGTCCATATGGCGAGCCCACTGTCCGATACAGGGACCACAAGCGTTGGCCAGGACCACGCCGCCCATTTCTTCGAAGGACTTCAGCTGTCCATCGCGATCAACGGTAAAGCGAATAAGCTCTGATCCCGGAGTCACTGTGAACTCTGACTTCACTTTTAGTTTTTTGGCAACAGCCTGCTTAGCCAGGGATGCTGCCCGGTCGAGATCTTCGTAGGAAGAGTTGGTACAGGAACCGATCAGTCCGACCTCTAGTTTCTGTGGGTAGCCGTTTTCCTTGACTGCTTGTGCAAATTTTGAGATTGGCCACGCCAGGTCAGGTGTGTATGGACCGTTGATATGTGGCTCCAGAGTAGACAAATCGATCTCGATCACCTGATCGAAATATTGCTCGGGATTGGCGTATACTTCATCATCGGCCATCAGGTAATCCTTAACACCGTCGGCCAGTTCGGCAACTTCGGCCCGCTCGGTGGCGCGCAGGTAGCGGCTCATGGATTCGTCGTAGCCAAAGGTAGAGGTCGTGGCACCGATCTCAGCCCCCATATTACAGATAGTACCTTTACCAGTGCAGGACATGGATTCGGCTCCTTCGCCGAAATATTCCACGATGGCACCGGTTCCGCCTTTCACGGTGAGGATACCTGCTACTTTGAGGATAACGTCTTTCGGGGATGTCCAGCCAGAAAGCTTGCCGGTGAGTTTCACACCGATCAATTTAGGCATTTTAAGCTCCCAGGGCATACCGGCCATCACGTCGACCGCATCCGCACCACCGACTCCGATGGCAACCATGCCGAGGCCACCGGCATTAGGCGTGTGGGAATCGGTACCGATCATCATGCCGCCGGGGAAAGCGTAGTTCTCAAGTACGATCTGGTGGATAATTCCGGCACCGGGTTTCCAAAAACCGATGCCGTATTTGTTAGAGACAGAGGCGAGGAAGTCGTAAACCTCTTCATTAGCCTCGATCGCCTTTTCCAGGTCAGCCGCCGCGCCTACTTCGGCCTGGATCAGGTGATCGCAGTGAACGGTTGAAGGAACAGCCACATTGTCGCGGCCAGCCATCATAAATTGAAGCAATGCCATTTGGGCCGTCGCATCCTGCATAGCGACCCGGTCGGGAGCAAAGAATACGTAATCTTTACCCCGATTATAATTTTGCAGCGGAGACTCCTGGTGCAAGTGCGAGTAGAGAATCTTTTCGGACAAGGTCAGGGCCCGACCGAGTTTGGCTTTCGCCTCATCCACTCTTTTTGGAAGCGACTCGTAGTGAGCCTTCAGCATATCGAGATCGAATGGCATAGCTATGTACAGTTTTAATTTAGGAAACGGTTTTACCTGGGTTGTTCTAGGTGTTTATTCGCGCGAAACCCGTTTGATGGCAGGCTTTCCACGAAGTGTAGCAAATGTACAATATTTGCATTTTGTTAAGAAGTCATCTCGAAAAATATCCTACGGCCTTCCCAATCCATTCAGGAAAGCTCTGGTAGTGACATAAACAGTTGACTTTTACCAAGAACTACCTATTGTATAGAGTTGATCAAGCATTGTTTTGTTCTTTCTCGCATCGGGGAATTTCCGGTCATCAACTATTCCTTCTGCCAGCGTCAAGCCGGATTTCAGTCCTGCTCCTGCCCTGAAACAAGCTGTTCCTTTCACCTTAAAGGCTCTTTTCCTTATTTCTTTTGGCCCATACTTCGTTTGACAATACTATTATTTTAAATATCTTTCGAATCTAATCCTAACCTCCATTCAAACAATCCGATTTCCAACTACTACACCATAGCCCTTCCTGGCGGACAGCCCGCCATGGCAATTAGATATGTCATCAACTAATCGAAAGATAAATACAAATGTACTTTAACAACGACGGCAAACAAGAAGTCACCTACGACGCCATTGTCATTGGCTCGGGCATTAGTGGTGGCTGGGCAGCTAAAGAGCTGTGTGAGAAGGGCTTAAAAACCCTGGTACTCGAGCGGGGACGAGATGTAAAACACGTGCTCGATTACCCTACCGCGGCCAAGGACCCGTGGGACCTGAAATTGGGCGATCGCGTGCCTCAGGACGAGATCGAGAAGCACTACGAAAAACAAAGCAGGACCGGATATACCATCCGACAATCTACCAAGCACTTTTTCGTGAAGGACGACGAAAACCCCTACAGTGAGGTGCAGCGCTTCGATTGGATGCGTGGCTACCACAAAGGTGGCCGGTCGCTTACCTGGGGACGCCAATCCTATCGCCTTAGCGATATCGATTTTGAGGCTAACGCTAAGGAAGGTATTGCCGTCGACTGGCCCATCCGGTACGCAGATATTGCCCCCTGGTACGATTACGTAGAACGCTTCGCCGGCATTAGTGGCCAAAAAGAGGGCTTACCCCAACTTCCAGATGGTATTTTCCTTCCTCCCATGGAATTGAATTGTGTAGAGAAGGACGTACGGAAAGCCATTAAAAGCCATTTCCCGGAGCGTACGCTCACCATCGGTCGCACAGCCCACCTTACCGAACCCAATCCCGAAATCCACGGCAATCGCGGTAAATGCCAATTCCGGAACCGCTGCATGCGGGGCTGCCCTTACGGCGCCTATTTCAGCAGTCAGTCGGCTACATTACCCGCCGCTGAAGCTACCGGAAACATGACCCTGCGCCCCAACAGCATTGTACACTCTATCGTATATGACCCCCAAAGCGGTAAGGCAAGTGGTGTGCGGATACTTGACTCCGAAACTAAAGAAACCCACGAATTCTTTGCCTCCATCGTTTTCTGTAATGCCTCAGCCCTCGGCAGCACCCAAATCCTGCTGAATTCCAAATCGGATGCCTTCCCTACCGGACTGGGTAACTCCAGTGGTGAGCTGGGACACAACCTCATGGACCACCACTTCCGCACCGGAGCCAGTGCACGCTTCGATGGATACGACGACCAATATTATAAAGGCCGTCGTCCCAACGGTATCTATATCCCACGCTTCCGCAATATTAGTGAGGAGACGCGGATGAAGGACTTTGTTCGCGGCTACGGATATCAGGGGGGTGCCAGCCGGGAAAGTTGGGGTCGTGGTGTTGCCGAACTGGAAATGGGTATCGGTGCCGACCTGAAAGAAGCACTGATCCACCCCGGTGAATGGCGTATGGGGATCAATGGTTTTGGTGAGTGTTTACCCTATCACGAGAATAAAGTAACGCTCAACGAAGAATTACGCGATGCCTATGGTTTGCCTACCCTTACCATCGATTGTTCCTTCAAAGACAATGAAATGGCCATGCGTAAGGATATGCGAAATGCAGCTGCTGAAATGCTGGAAGCGGCCGGTGGAAAGGATGTAAATACCTATGATAGTGGTTCCTGGCCAGGTTTGGGTATCCACGAAATGGGTACTGCCCGCATGGGCCGCGACCCCAAAACGTCGGTACTAAACAAATGGAATGCCCTGCACGAAGTACCTAATGTCTTCGTGACCGATGGCGCATGCATGACTTCTTCCGCCTGCCAAAATCCATCGTTGACCTATATGGCCCTGACGGCCCGCGCAGCTAATTACGCTGTCGAACAACTCAAAAAACAAAATATCTGATTTAACTATGAACCGTAGAGACGCCTTAAAATATACAGCGGTCAGCCTTGGATATGCACTGACGGCGACTACTGCTTCGGCCATCCTCGGCGGATGCCAGGCAGATACTTCCGCTGACTGGGTACCTAACACCCTCACCGAAGGACAAGCGAACGCCTTGTCAGCAATTAGCGACACCTTGCTCCCCGCTACCGAATCAAGCCCGGGCGCCAGTGATGTACACGTACACCGCTTTATCGACGAGCTATATACCAACTGGGCATCCGAAGAAACCCGTTCCAAATGGCTGGCTGATTTTGATGCCCTGCACGCCGAACTGGATAACACCCGCAATAACCCGGCCTTCGATAAATTGTCAGCGGAAGAGCAATTTGCTGCACTGAACGAGATGAATACGCGCGCGCTTTCTAAAGACGACCTGTCCGAAACAGAGCAGTTCTACCGTGGACTCAAGAGCACCATTATTGGAGCTTACTTTTCCAGTAAGGAAGTGGGTATGGAAGTCCTTGCCTACGATCCCATTCCCGGGGTTTACCAAGGATGCATTCCCTACGAGGATGTAGGAGCAGCCTGGAGTTTGTAGAATCTGGGCACCTTATACCGCTTCCGAAAAGTTTTGGGCTTCGCCCAACCTTTTCACGCGAGTATATCCTCGACTCGAAGTGGTTTTGCTACGCAGCACTTCGTGCTGGTGTCCCAGACCACTTCGTGGTCGGTATAGAAGAACCCCCGGAGGGCATGCTGCCTTCCGGCAAAAATATGCGTATGTCTAAAAAAATGAATCGGCGCGATGCCCTGGCAGCAGCCGGACTGGTAACTGGTAGTCTTCTTCTTCCCGGTACGGGTCAGGCCAAAACACCACTACCTGAGGTTCCTTACAAACACTCGGTCTGCCGTTGGTGCTTCAGTTCAACTCCGCTGGAAAGCCTGGCCCGCAGCGTAAAAGCTCTGGGCATGCATTCTATTGAACTACTAAAACCCAATGAATGGGAGACGGTCTACGAAATAGGACTGGAGTGTGCGGTAGCTACCGCCGACTTTATCAGTCTGACGCAGGGTTTCAATAATCCGGCCTATCACGAACGCTTACAAGGGTTATATCCCGAATTGATTCGCCAGGCTGCTGACCAGGGAATTCCCCAGGTCATTTGTTTTTCCGGTAACCGGGAAAACGGTATCAGCGAGAAGCAGGGAATCGAGAACTGTGCCAAAGGATTAGCCCCCCTGGTGAAAGAAGCAGAGAAACGAGGTGTCACCCTAATAATGGAATTACTAAATTCCAAGGTCGACCACAAAGGGTACCAATGTGATCACACGCCCTGGGGGGTTGAATTAGTTGAAAAGATCGGTTCACCTCGCTTTAAATTATTGTATGATATTTATCATATGCAAATAATGGAAGGTGATGTGATTGCCACCATCCGCAAGTACAGTGATGCTATCGGGCACTACCATACAGCTGGCGTGCCCGGACGAAACGAAATCAATGATACCCAGGAATTATATTATCCAGCCATTATGAAAGCAATCGCCGATACTGGTTTTGACGGGTACGTAGGTCAGGAATTTATACCCAGTGATCAGGAAAAAGCTATCCAAAACCTGGCGGATGCCATTATCAGATGTTCACCAGCCTGATCCACAAATAAAAAGCCGGGCCACGCTTGATGCGGGGTCCGGCTTTTTTTATTGATTGGCATAATTCTTTTATCCCGTGATCATGCCTTCGATCATAGAGCGTCCTTTGGCAGTCAGTGAATACTTAACGGTCACTCCTCGGCGAGGCTTTTGGTCAGCTGAGAATAATTCAGAATTATTTTTTATCTGAGCCGCAATATTGGAGCGACGAATGGCATTACCAAAGGCTTTAGTGATCTCCTCAATCGTACCGGAGGAGAAACCTGTTTTGCCATAGGTAGCACGAGCGTAGTGAAAGGCGAGCAAAATGCGATTTAACTGGTTGCTCTTATTAAGGATATTCTTCTTGATCTTGCGGAAGTGATCTCCTCCTTTAGCAACCTCGACGATGCGTTTTGGGTCGATCTCCTCCTCAATATCTTCCACTTCCTTCTTTACGGTCGCTTTGGTTTTGGTTGGCGCCTTTTTGGGTCCCGGTTTACGTCCGCGTTTACTTTTGGTCTTTGTTTTATTCGTTGATCCTTTGGGACGACCACGGCGACCACGGGTTGTGGCTTTTTTCTGTGGTGCAGCCGCTTCCTCTTCGGTGCTGGTTTGATCATCAAAAGAAGCTACGGCATCTTCTGTTGTTTCACTGGTTGGCGGTTGATAGGCAGGTTCACCTGGTTTTAATAAGCGGGTCCCGCTGCTGCTTTGTTCAATACTCCAGTTAATGAGTTCCCGCATTTTCTGGTCGATGAACAGGGGATCCGTAGATTCTAATTCGATCCCAAATTGTTCCGCAGAAAATTTAAATCGATACACTTGGCTCATATCAGCAAGTTAATTTTACAAATTATTAAATGGCTTTTCGTTGAGGTTCAGGCGTTTACGACAAAAACGGGATATTATTACAAACAACTATTTTGGTCGAGTAGATCAACTCCCAATAGCCATTTTTTCAGATATAACGCAATTAATACTATTAGGTTTCGACAATTATACCGACAACGAAGTGATTTTACTCCGCAGTACTTCGTGCTGGGAATCCGAATAACTTCGAGTCGAGTATATACTCGCGTGGAAAGTTTGGGCCTCGCCCAAACCTTTTCGGAAGCGGTATAACTGGAGAAGAGAACATTACGGGCAGGGTAATAGGAAATTTGGCTAACGATAGGTTTTATACAAATAAATAAAGAAATAGGTATTTATTCAAATAAGCCAACCCTTTATTTTTCAAGCCTTTCAATTAACCGGGACGAAATTCGTAGAAAATCCATTTCGGTAATTATTCCAACTAATTCATTTTCAATCACAACCGGCAAACAACCAATTTTATTGGATCGCATTAATTGCAATGCCTCAATAATAGTAGTATTGGGCGTAGCGGTAATGGGCTCGTTTATCATTATATCGGCCACATTCCTGGATTTGCGTCCATTAAGGCTATTCGAACGGGCAAAGTATCGTAATAATAAACGGGAAGTTATCAAGCCTGACAAGTTACCCTTGCTATCTTCTACGGGCATGTAACGGATCTTACGCCAATCCATTAACTGTGCGACCAGGGAGATGGGGTCATCCTTTTGGACAGTAAACAAGTCGGTCTCCATGAATTCGTCGACCTTTAGGGCAGAGGGACGGTACTCGGGCAGATCGGATAGTTTGGGCATTGACCAGTCGTGAATAGGTTTTTCCCGGGCCTGATTTTGCATTATACTACAAGTCAGCACACTGAGTGCTTCGTCATCACTCGTCTGTTTTTTCAACTTAGAAAATGCTTTAATTTGCCAACGAGCCCCGTTGGTATGCTTTTTCGTCCGTTCTTCGATTACTCCCAGATAGCGATCAATATCTTCAGGGTTAATATTTTGCGTTTTTAACCCCTCCCTGGCCAGTGGAATAATTTCTTCTAATAATAAATCGGTAGCCGAAATATTTTTGTCGTTCAGCCAGATGAATTTTGAATCCAACCCGGTCCTGGCGGCTTTACCAAAATTATCCCGCGCATCCTCCCAATTCATTTTCTCTGAAACAGTACCCTCTTTCTGGTACATACCGACCATGGCTCCCAACCACAGGGCGGCATTTGACACCTCATCAAGTATAGTCGGACCGGCAGGTAAAATGCGATTCTCAATGCGAAGATGGGGTTTACCCGTATCGCTTATACCATAGCAGGGGCGGTTCCACCGGTATACCGTAGAATTATGAACCTGTAGTGCTTTCAATTTAGGAACCTGCTCTTTTTTTATCATTTGCAGGGCATCCTCTTCGGTATTAGTACTTAATAACACCCGGAACCGAGCAATATCCTCTTTATAAATTTCCATAATGGACTGGTCCAGCCATTGTGTACCAAAGCTCACCCTGGGGCTGCGCTCCCGCATATGATCATGGGTTGTGCGCACATCGAGGGCCTGCTGGAAAAGGGCGATCCGGCTTTCATGCCATAAACGCCGACCAAACACCAATGGCGAATTAGCAGCCACAGCCATAACCGGTGCTGCCAAGGCCTGCGCTATATTATACATACCAACAAATTCCTGAGGTCGCACCTGCAGGTGAACCTGAAAACTGGTATTACACGCTTCCAAAAGCGGGGAATTATGTTTCACCAACAATTCGTCGATCCCGCTTAAACGCAACTCAAATGCACTCCCCAGAAGCTGTTTGTGGATAGCATCCATAAGCACTTTATACCGATCCCGCGGCGTCAAATTATGTAATTCCAAATCGTATTTCCGGATCGTCGGCAAAATGCCGGTCAGAATGAGATCGGCTCCCATCGGATGTAACACATCCCGGATAATCCGGGTCTTAGTCAGCACCTCATCTTCCATTTTGCGCAAGCAATTTTCCGCAAAAACATGTGGATCCAGATTGATCTCTAAATTAAAACGCGCCAACTCTGTTTCTATCCAGGGGTAATCGCTAACCGCTTCCATTACCTCCATGGCAATAGGTGCCAGTTTGAAGGTTTTCCGGTCCACCAGGATCATTTCCTGTTCGGCACCAATGCGAACAACATCGTCCTCGAACCACCCGTGTTCGAGCATGTGTTCCATGGCCATAACATCATTAAGCAGTGATCGGACAAAGCGATGCAGGGTTGCTTTTTTATCAACGGAAGATACTTTCTGTTCGCCCATAGTGGCTATTTCGTTGGCAATTAAGCGGATGGTAATAAACTGAGAGGTGTGTTTCTTCAGCGTTCCCGAAGCCGTATTTCTCTTTTAAGATAGTTAATTTGCATGGAAATTAAATACTTTGCCCTAAGCTCTGGCGTTCAGAGGGTACAGAAAACGATACTATGCGCTTGAGGATCACTATCATCACTTGTTTGTTGTTGGGAGTAGCTTGTCAGAATGACAACCGGGAAGTGTTATTTGACATGGTATTTCCTAATATTTTATTCGATATTCCCGCTGGCCTGCCCGCTGGTGCCATACCCCAAGTGCTGGACTTTGATAACTTCGCCTCCAATATCGATGAATACCTCCGTGAAAATAACCTCACCCTGGAACAGATCGATGCCATCCATCCCAATGTTGCCAATATGCGGGCCATAAATAACGATGGTGATTACGACTTCCTCGGAGGAATATCCATTCGCATGTGTCCCCGCAATACGGAGAGCTGCCGGGAAGCAGAAGAAGTTTTCTACCTCGAAGGGCGCGATCTATATCGGCGTGCGGGAAGTTCGGTAGAACTACTCCCGACCCTGATCAACGCTAAACGTCAATTACAGGAAGACCGCTTAAAGCTGGAAATTTGGCTTTTCCTAAACGAGGTATCTCCAACCAGCATTCGCACCCGGCTTGATCTGCAATTCGAGGCAGTGCGGGAAAGGTGATGTTCAGGTTTGAGGTTTGGGGTTTGAGGTAACCTCTAACCTAGCCTCAAACCCCAAACCTCAAACCTCAAACCTGATACAACCTATCTCGTAAATCGCTCTAACTGATACCCTACCAATGTACGCATGGTGGCCAGGGCCAGCGGCTTAGCTTCTTTCGCTTCAAAGCCCTGATCCATATAATAGTCTTCCAACAGAACCTGGGCCTGGAAAAAGCTAACTTTCAAGGCCGTCACAATGCGTTGATGAACGGGATCCTCGGCTGCCCAACTATTCATATTCTGCCACAGACGCTCATTCCAGGAGGTAACCACTTTACCCATATCTGATGACAAGGGCTCGTCTGACAAATATAGCCGGGCACGCAGGGAGCTCGCCTGTCCCCATTTGGCATTATCCCGCTCGGAATCTCCGTTCAGATCAGAAGCGACAGCCAGAAGGGTACGCACTTCGGGCCAGCGGGTAAAAGGATCGCAGTCCTGAACATTGGGACGCAACAGGCCACCGCCCTGTACAAAACTAGCCTGAGCCCGGGCCGTTTCTGCCGGGTGGCGCTCCAACAACCAACAGGGAGCGGAGTACGGCAGGTTGGGTACGGCATGCAGATAATACAGATGCTGGATCAGTTGATCGATGCGCTGGTAGGAATAGGTCGCCTCGGGATCAAAAGGCGGCATGCCTGCCATATTCACATTGACAAAGCCCTCCTTGAGGGCAGTGTTCATCAGCGTATTTACCTCCGAGGATGGCCCCAGGATTTGAAATAAATTATAGGCCCGGTAGGCTTTGGCGATCGGATCGTCGTAGCGTTCCAGCACGTTGGTCGCAGAAGGGTCGGTCGACAGATTATTAATAGCCTGTTGCAGGAGATTCCCGGAAGCTGCGGAGCTGGTTAATTCCCATTCTTGCCCCAATATCTGATACTTGCGAAGCTGTCGGTTTTGATTGACCATTTCTTCGTAAGCAGCGATGGTTCCGGGGCCGTATAAGCCATCCAGGCTGCCCGAATACGTACCCTTCACTTTGAGCACGCGTTGCAGGTCCAGGGCAGAACGACGTTTTACATCAGCACGGATATCAGGTACCTGTACAGTCGGAGCCTCATTGTTGGATGTCACCGAATTGCGGGCGGAAGCATTACCGGAGCGGGCCGTCATTTCCGTATTCGCGGGCGGATTACCATAGGTGGTAGGACCGGCATTGGTATTGTTCGCTGTTGAAGGTGGGTTTTCATCCAGCTCGATGGGAATAAGCGGCTTTTTCTGAGGAGCAATTCCGGTTTCAAAAATGCCCAGGGGATGCAGAAAGATGGAATTCACCTGCCGAATGAAGGCATCCCTGAACCCCAATTGCTTGATCCGGTCCAGATCATCCCTGGCTTCGGCCGGGTTGTTATACGTTCCCGTCACCACTTTAATTTGTCGGCCGTCACTGATGCCAAACAAGGATCCGGCAGGAGTATATTTCGACCAATTGATCAATTTACTGGCATCGAGGGTCGCCAGTTGGATGACCGTCATGGACCGGCCATCAGCCGGATACCGCTCCTGAATGTAGGCAGTCGAATACCCTGCTTTTTTGACATCTTCCAGGACGCGCTCAGCAGTAGCCCGATCCTGATAGCCCGCAATTAAGACCTGATGCAGATTGCCCTCCATAGAAGCACCGTACACAAAACCCTGAGAACGCAAGGAGCGAAAGTCTTCTACGCTCGCATCTACAAAAGTACCCACATTGACGGTATAGTACTGGCTGGTAACGGTTACCGGCAGCATGCTCAGTACGATAAAGAAGCTTAGATATCGGATCATGGTCTTACATTTTATGGTTGAACGTAAATATAGGCAAGCTTCATGTGCCTGACACTGCTAATCGGTGAGGATTCCTGCCATTTAGGCGGAAAAAAGGCGCTTTCCACCTTAAAAACAGGCCCTATCAGTCACCTTGACACCCTTCAGGGCCTGGCACCACCTTTGCTGGCTAATTGGTCACGGATGGTGTTAGTAGTTTATCAGGAAGCTCGGAAACTATCCCCTGGGGCTCGTCGTTAAGTTTACATTAAACCCCGCAGTGGATATCACAAACTGTCCTTTTTTACGTACTTTAAGTACAAGTAATTTAATAAGACGTTCTATGAAAAGATCTTTTATGGTGGAGTTCGAACTCCCGGAAGAATTTTCCGATGAGTTTGTGGCTCTTATTCCCGAGCAACGAATGATGATTGATCGTTTATTGCTGGAAGGGAAGGTGCGAACCTACGCCTTGGCGATGGATCGCTCAGTCCTGTGGATGATCATGGACGCGGCGTCTGAATTTGATGTACTGGAAATCATTGCTACGATGCCGCTCAGCGATTATCTGGATCCATATATTTCGGAGCTTATGTTCCACGACTCTTCGGAGGTGGTTCACGAGTTTTCCCTTAATTAATAAAACAAAAACACCCCAAAAGGGCTCACATAACTGGTTGACTGCCGCCCCTTCCATTCGATTGGGCCATGGATAAGTCACCACTGATGTGAGCCCTTTTTTTATCCCTCCCCCGGGTAAGCAACATTTCACACCTTCCACTTCAAATTTGTCCCTGCTTCCCTCAACCTTACAGGTAAACATTCGTTAATAGTTGCGTTCACAACTAATTTAAGCATCTGCACGGATGGACTCCACCGCTCACGACCGGCACGAAACCCCGCCATTGATCTTTCTGACCAATCGGATCGGACGCCTTTTGGCTAATGCCATTCGCGATTATATGCGCGAAGAGGATGCACAGGTCCTTCCTCAGCACATGGGTGTTCTTTCGGATCTTTGGGTTCGCGACGGTCTTCGTCAGCAAGACCTGGCCATTTCCCTGATCAAAGACAAAGCTACCATTGCCAGATCCCTTCGCACTCTGGAAGAGCAAAATATTGTGGTAAGGATAGCTGATCCCGATGATAAACGGAACAAACGAATCTACCTTACCCATAAGGGAAAATCTCTGAAGTCGGCTTTGTTACCCCGCGCAAAGCAGGTGCAACGTGAAGCTATGGCTTCCATCCGGGAGGAAGATGTACAAACCTGTTTAAACGTATTGGAGCAGATTTACGAAAACCTGAAAAAGTTGCGTCCGCAACCAAAGTGATATAGCCTGGAAGGGCCCAAATAAATACGTAAACCTATGAAAACAACTACTGCCCGCCGTATTGGTGTTGTTGTCGGACTCGCCATTTTGGTTGGCGCTTTCGCCTTGTTTCAATTATTTTCCCAAATGAAGGAGGAGCCTCCGCGCCGGGAAATCCCCAAGAGTACTCCCACCGTGGAAACCATGTCGATTGTCAACGGCACCATCCCTACTGCGCTCAGCATTCAGGGCGAATTGGTAGCCTACAATAAGATCGACATCTTTTCGGAAGTCGCCGGAACGCTGGAATCCTCGGAGCGCCCATTCAAAGTGGGTAGTTATTTCCCGAAAGGATCGGTATTGGTAGAAATCAATGACCGGGAAGCCAGGCTTTCCCTGCTTTCGCAAAAAGCCACCTTACTCAATGCCATAACCCAGCTCATGCCCGACTTGAAAATCGACTACCCTGAGAGCTATAATCAATGGCATACCTACCTCGAAAGTTACGATGTAGAGGAAGAACTAGACTCTTTCCCGGAGCCCTTGAATGACCAGGAAAAATACTTTATTGCTTCCCGCAACCTGTACACGCAGTACTACACCATAAAAAGTGCCGAAGAACGCCTCGACAAATACACTATGTACGCCCCCTTTAGCGGTGTGCTCACCCAGGCTTCCATTAATACCGGTACGCTGGTCAGGGTGGGGCAGCAACTGGGTACCTTAATGAATACAGGATCCTACGAACTACAAGCCACCGTTCCGCTCTCCGATCTCACTTACATAAAAGTAGGTAATCAGGTACAACTTACCTCGGATGATATAAAAGGAAGCTGGACCGGGCGTATCCGGCGGATCAGCGACCAGATCGACCCTACCAGCCAAACCGTCCAGATATTCGTTAGTGTGAGCGGACGGGATTTACGTGAAGGCATGTACCTCACCGGCGAGGTCAATGCCACCGATATTGAGGATGCAGTGCGCATACCCCGTAATAAGCTAATCAATCAAAATGCCGTGTACACAGTACAGGACTCCACCCTGAAACTCCACCCCGTAGAAGTGGTAAAGATCACCCGCGAAGCCGCCGTTGTTCGGGGATTGTCCAACGGCACCAACCTGCTGGACACGCAACTTCCCAATGCATTTGATGGTATGAAAGTCAAAGTAAGTGGCCAAACCCGCCAGGAAGCGGGTGGCAATCTCAACCAAACCGTTGGAAACCTAGAATAAGAACCCCCAACTAACCGGAACGGATCATGAAAAACATTGTAGCCTACTTTATAAAATATCCGGTCGCCGCCAACCTGCTCATGTTCGGCCTGCTCATCATGGGGATTGCCGGTCTGTTGAATATGAAATCGACCTTCTTCCCGGAAGTAGAAAGCCGGATTATCAGCATTCAGTTAACCTACCCGGGGGCATCACCCGAAGAGATCGAGGAAGGAGTCATCAACCGGATCGAAGAGAATCTCAAAGGCG
>JASBTH010000594.1 GCA_030148525.1 Saprospiraceae bacterium
ACATAGCCGGGCTCCTCATTCAGGGGTGACTTGCGAATGGCCTTGTAAATCTTCTCTTTATATTCCTGGTGCAGCCACAGGGAATCAGTTACCCGGACGCTGTACTCCTCGTCGGGCTCAAGGGCGAAGGTCTTGCGCCGAAAGCGGTAATCATTCGTCCGGACGGGGTCCCAGCGGTTGCGCCAGGGGTAGCGGCCGTGCCCCTTCAGGGTTCCCTGCCAGTAGGGGATCCAGGGGCGCAGACGGGCATTATGCGCCAGCATCTGCCGGTAGCTGAGCTCGTCTTTATTGGAGCGGCGGCGGAATCCGTCGAAGTAGGTGGTCAGGGGAGCGTCTAGGTCGAATGAGCCTTCCCCGTACCAACGCATGATGGCTGCCAGGGCCGAGCTGACCTTGGTTACGGAGGCCAGGTCGTAGATGTCCGTGGTCTTCACTGGTCGGTCGCCCTCGTAGGTGTGGTAGCCGAAGGCCTGGTGGTAAATCACCTGTCCGCGGCGGGCTACCAGCACCTGGGCACCGGGGTAGGCCATGCTGTCGATGCCTTCCCGCACAATCGCGGCTATGCTGTCGCGCAGCAGTTGACTGTCCATATCCACGGCTTCGGGAGGTGCGTATCCCAGGCGCACGTGGTCCAGTGATTGGCCGCTACCGGCGGGAAAATTGGTGCTGAGTGCTTCGGTCAGTCGGTTATCTGCCTGGCTTCCGCCAAAAAGTAACTGGGCGGCCAGCGATTGGCCGTATTCGTTGTATGGAGCCACGATCAGGGCCTGGCTTTCGCCAAAAACCGTCATTTCTTCCAGCCCCTGCTGCGGGTCGAATACCACGGAGATCACGGGCATGCGCTCCGTCAGGGCTTCGATCGAAGCGCGTTTGTACATGTAGGGTAGCGGGCGCCCGCGGTAGGTCTCGTCCCGGACAATGACTACAAACACATCAAAAGCATCGGCTTGCTCTTGCGCCCAGTCCTTCGCTGCGGAGCTGCCCATGCGAACGACCGTTGCCGTCCGGCTTACGTTAGGTGTGTATTTTGTCATCGTTTCCAGGAAGGCGGGAATGGGGTCACCCGACAGGCTAACCACGCCAATGCGCAGGGTATCCAGCCCATCGAGGGGAAGCTGGCGGTCCGCATTTTTTAGGATTACCGTCGACTGGCGAGCCAGTTGATAAGAAGGAAAGGCCGCCGATTGGGCCTGAAGTACCGACCCGCTAATCAAAAAGGTCAGCAGAAAACACAGGATTCGCATGGTGCGACAATTTTGTAATTTGGTTCGCATTAAAATCTAGCGCATGGTCCACAAAAACGGTAAAGTACAAAATTTGCTTCTCCTCCTGGTGCTGACTCTGCTGAGTTCCTGTGCCACTACCCATCGTTTTTCCCGTAAAGAACAAAAGGAATTGGGTCAAATGGTACGGGCCAACCCGGTTTTCAGTAATATCCACAGTGGCTTCGCCCTCTACGATCCCGAAACCCGGGAATGGCTCTACCAATTGGATGCTCAGAAATACTACACACCGGCCTCAAATACCAAACTGTTTACCCTCTTTGCCTTCCTGACGGTATGTGGAGACCAGATGCCCGCTATCCGGTATGCGGATGTAGCGGAGGGGCGTATTCTGCAGGGTACCGGAAATCCACTCCTTCTGCATCCTGAATTACCGCAAGACACCAACATTTGGGCGGGATTACTCCAAACCCGCCGGCCGCTTTGGTACTCTACTGCTAACTTCGAAGACCAACGCCTCGGACCCGGCTGGTCCTGGTCTGATTTCGGATACGGCTACCAGGCCGAAGTGAGTCCCCTGCCGGTTTATGGCAACCTCATCCACGTGGAAGCTGACACCAATCGAACCGGGTTTTCCGTCTTTCCTCCCTATTACCGCACCTCCTTCCGCTACGAACCGGATCTCGACAACCGGTCTGGTGTGCGCTTCGAGCGGGAAGAATTCGCCAATCGCTTCATCTACAATCGCGCGGCGGAAGGTGACCGGTACTTTCAACGCTATATTCCCATCTTCGATATGGTTGATGAGGCTCCGGTGCTCCTCAGTGACACCCTCCGGCGAACGGTCAGCGACTGGCCCGAAGCCCGGGAGCTGCCCGCCGACTTCCGGACTGTGTACACCGAAACTCCGGATACCATGCTGCGCCTCTTCATGCACAGCAGTGATAACTTCCTGGCGGAGCAGCTCCTGCTCTGTGTATCGGCTGAGCTGTTCGACGGTCGCCTGAATGCCGGAGATGCCATCGACTCCGTCAAGACCGCCTACCTTTCCGACCTGCCCGACGAGCCCCGTTGGGTCGATGGGTCGGGCCTATCGCGCTACAACCTCTTTACTCCCCGCTCCGTAGTCCGTCTGCTGGAGAAAATGCAGAAGGATTTCGGATTGGAGCGCCTGCTACCCCTCCTCCCCGCCGGTGGCGTGCGGGGTACGATCAAAAGCTGGTATCCCGGTCCGGACGGGGAGCCCTACGTCTTTGCTAAGACTGGTACCCTAAGTAATAAGCACGCCCTTAGTGGGTATCTGCGTACCCGGCGAGGGCGGGTGCTGATTTTCAGCTTTATGCACAATAATTACCTAGGCAGCTCCAACCAGACCAAAGTGGAAATGCAAAAGGTGCTGGAGTACGTGTACGCGAATTACTAGGTGCACGATCCTCTGGATCGTGCGGTTCGAGGTCGATCCGGTAGTGCCGCGGATCAATAATCATTAAAGTCGATTGGTCCTTTGGAGGGCGAACACATTGCGTACCTATACCGCTTCCGAAAAGGTTTGGCAAAGCCCAAACCTTTTCACGCGAGAAATTATAATCGGACAAGAAAAAACCGTGCCGTTCCGCGGGCGCCGAAGTCCGTACGGACGGAGGGGCTAGGTACGGAATATGAGATTGCGTTTTCTTCGAAGAATAAATATTCTTGACCCGCAGCACTACCGGATCGACAGTGATAAGGGGATTAGGAGGTTTGGAGAAAGGGGATTATGGATTTTGGACGCATCCAAAATCCATAATCCAAAATCCATAATCAACCCCCACTTATTCCGACGCGCCCAGGGTATACCGAACGCCCAGGTACGTCGTGCGCCCGAAGATGGGGCCCCAGATCAGAGAGCTGTCGAAGTAGGTGCCGAAGGGATCCTCTGCTCCGAGGATGGGGTTTTCCTGTACCACTCCGAAGAGATTTTCCACTCCGAGATATACATCGAAATTACCTCCGAAGGTTTTACTGACCTGAGCATTGGTCAGGAAGAAATCCGGTGAACGCCCGTCCATTTGAAAGGCTTCAGGATTCGCTTCGGTGGAAGGGATACGCTTGCTCCCCTGCCAGTTGACGGTGAGGTCGAAGGCCCAGTCAGAATCGGTTTTGTAGCCCGCATTCACGAAGGCCCGGTGACGGGATACAAAGGGGCGTTCCAGCCGTCCCTGTTCGTAATCGGTACGTACATCGTTGAAGCGGTAGGCCATACGCAAATCCAGGTTCTTGAGGACTGCGTAATCCAATTGGGCCTGCACGGCATTGGAGTACGAGCGGCCATCAAGGTTGTAGAATCGGACTTCGCGGGGTGTCTGATCGTAATCTACTACGATTTGCTGGTCGAAGCGGGTATGGTAGCCGTCGAGGGTCAGAATCAGTTCCCGATTGTTGATGATGAAGGTCTGACGCAGATTCACCCCCAGGTTCCAGGCTACTTCCTGATTAAGTCCGTAGGGAGTCTCGGAATTGGTTCTCTGAATGGTTATCGCACGGGATGAAGCCAGCATACCCAGATTCTCGGCGATGACACTGGCGGTACGACGACCGGAACCACCGGAGAAGCGAACCACACTTTTATCACTCAGTGCGTAGCGCAGGTGTACCCGCGGCGTCAGGAAGAAGCCAAATTGATTGTGGTGATCACCCCGCAGACCAGCAACGGCCGTGAAGTTTTCGTTGGGCTGGTAGGTATATTCCATGAATCCGCCGGGAACCTTCTCTTCACGCTCAAAAAGCGTTTCGCCCAGCCACTCGTCGTACTGATCGTACTGGTAGCTGAGGCCAGTCTTCAGTAAATGAGCCGGATCACCGAGTTCGTCGGAATAGATGAGGTTGGCATAGGCCGATCGCTGGTCCGCATCGTAGCGGGTGCCGCCAAAGGTGGCATCCTGGTCGTGGGTGAGGCCCGATACCTGGAAGCCAATGCTGGCGTCGGGACGGTTTTGAAAAACCTTCCCGATCTTGGCCCAACCCTCCAATCGTTTGGTGAGCAGGTTTGCGCCCCAGGCGGTAGGATTAACAGCTTCCTCATCAAAGTCCAACTGACCGCTGATTTTGTCCAAGTTGGTGACTTTCACCCCAAACTGACCGGCCCAGCCATCGGTGCCCTGGTATTTCCAGCGGTTAGCTAGTGTAAAGCCATTGCCGGTGGGCATATCGAGGAAATCATCTCCGTTGCGATCCATTTGTGCTTCCCGGGCATCGGCGTGTACGAGTACGCTGGTGCTCCACTTTTCACCGAGATCCACCCGGGCATTGGCATTGGCTTCGAACCGTCCTCCTTCGTTAGCGTATAGATTCAGGTAGAGGTCTTCGCCGGCTTCGGGCTTTTTGAGCTCCACGTTGATCTGGCCGGTGATGCTTTCAAAACCGTTGACTACCGAGCCGGCTCCTTTGGCGAGTTGGATGCTTTCCACCCAGGGCCCCGGCAGGTAAACCAGTCCGTAGATAGCAGCCAGGCCCCGGACATCAGGTACATTTTCGCGGGTTATCTGCATGTAGGGCCCGGCCAGGCCCAGCATCTCGATCTGGCGGGCACCGGTGACCGCATCGGTAAAGGAGACATCGACCGCCGGATTGGTCTCAAAGCTCTCGGCCAGGGTACAGCAGGCGGCTTTTAGTAACTCCTGGCTACTGATATTCTGGGTCAGTATGGGGTTGATGAAGGATACCTCCACCGACTTGCGCTGGTAGGTCACCTCTACCCCATCGAGGTCGATGCCCCGTTCGAGGGTGAGATCTACGGTGGTTTCTTTATCCAGGGTAATAGTATCGGTGTAGTAACCGACGTAACTGGCAACCAGTTGATTAGCTCCTTCGGGACGCTCCAGGGTGTATTCACCCGCTTCGTCGGTGTAGGTGGAAACCTGAGCGCCTACCCAGTAGAGTTGGACGCCTTCGAGTGGCTTTTCATCACCCGCTTCTTCAACCATAATGCGTCCGCGCACCTGAGCAGGTAGCTGGGGTTTGGGCCGATGTTCGGCTACCACGGCCGGGTCCCGGTATTTGCAGCAATCGTGCAGACTGGCGTAGGCCTCGTCCGGTGCCTTGGAAAGCTCCGTATCGTGACCGGCAGCATTGACTGCTCGGTGGATCAGACTTTCGTCAAAAGCCGAATCAGGTGAGAATACGACCAGTTCGCGCTTTTTGATATTCCATTCGGCGGCTTCCACGCCGTCGAGCGACAGGGCCGCCGCTTCGATGCGATCTTTGCACATGCCGCAGATGCCGTCTACGAAGAAGCGCACCAGTTTCCCGTCATCCTGGTGCATATGCATCAGGAAAGGGTCGCGGTACAGGCAACAGTCGTGCAAGCTCGCGTAGGCTTCATCGGAGGCTTTGGAGAGCCCGGTATCGTGCCCGGCTTCGTTCAGGGCCTCGTGCAGGCGATCGGCCTGGTAGCGTTTGGGCTTAGTGGTAACGACGAGGGTTCGGGTATCGATGGTCCAGTCCGCAGTTACTACGCCTTTTACCGAAAGGGAAGCCTCCTCAATACGGTCTTTACACATACCGCAGAGGCCATTGACAAAAAGGGTGTCTGTCTGGGTTTTTCCCGTAAGGGGAATAAGAAATAAAATAAGTATGAAGAACGTACGATGGATACGTGTCATGTATTTTGGTTTTGTGGTCTTTTGGTCTTTTGGTATTGTGGTCTTATGGTGTTTTGGTCTTTTGGGTCTTACCAAATAACCATAATACCATACAACCATAATACCTGAACACCAACCCTACCGGTTGAGATAGCGCAAAGCACAAATGTTGAGATTAAGGCAAGAAAGGAAGGCAGATTATCGTTGCGGCGGTTGCCAGATGAGGTGGTCTACATCGAGCGCGGGCATACGGGAAACCCAGGGATTGACCCGGGAAGAAACAGAGAGGTCCCCCGTGATGGAAGTGTGCTCCGGGATTAATACAATGGGTGAACATCCCACACAGGTACAGGAACCAGTACAGGGCTCTTCTTCCTGGGAATCGGGTATTTCAGTATCGCAAGGATCATCGCAATGGTCCTTAGCATGCTGGTGGCAGGCATCCATTTCTACCGTGGCAGCCTCTGCATCCAAGCAATGGGCAGCACTCAGGCAGGGTTGCCCGAGGGTAGCCAGAAAAAGCAGCAGTAGAATGGAAGGCCCGATTTTCATACGGGCAAAGATAACAACAAACATACCGGGTTGTCAAGCATACGTACCGCTATGAAATCAGACAAGCCTGCTGGCTGCTGTGGTTATAATCTGCGAACAAACCGCATACCCAGGCGTTTTCGCGAAAATAGGCCAATGAACAAAACCCTCCGGATTGGAGCGATCGTACTAGCTTGTCTGTTTATCCTTTTATTGATTACAGAAGGAAGTATTTCGTGGTATGCCGCGAAAAAACTCCGTGCGGAGCTCGACCGTACCGAGACAGACCTGGAGTTTGATCAGCTACGGATAAGTCTGTTCAAACGATCCGGGACCCTACGGCAGGTGGAAGGTCGCTACGGTTTAGGGCAGCAAGACACCCTGAGCGGTACAGTTTCCGGTCTGCACCTCGGTGGCATCCGATGGTTGCCCCTGATCAACTCCGGGCAATTGCACGCTAACAACTTGCGGATTGAAGGTGCTGACCTGACCCACTGGAAAACCCCCAGGAAGTTGCGCCCCGGCTTATCCGATACGACTATTGAAAAGGCATTTACCAATCGGGATACCTTTCGTTTTCGCCTGAATCAGTTCCGGTTGCAAAATGCGCGTCTGACCGGTCTTTCCCGGACCGACAGTTCACTACTCTACGCTGTCGACACCATTGATGTGGAAGGGGACGATATGTTCTTGGTGCAGAGCGACACCTTTTCATGGTCAGATCTACAGACCACTGCCACCGGCATTCACATTCCGGAAAAAAGACGATTACACGATATTCGCATTGATGAGATGCAGGCTAGCTGGTCGGATAGCACCCTACAAGCTACCAATTTGTCGATGACACCCCGTTTTAGCAAGGAGCACTTTTATAAGCAGCTCACCCACAAGACCGGACGCAATGACCTGACCATTTCGCAAGTTGATTGCCGGGGATTTGCCTATGAACGCTTGTTCCGGGACTCCCTGGAAATCCGACGCATGGAGATTCCCGATTTTGACTTCCGCTTATTCATGGACCGGCGGGTACCACACGATTTTACCGGGTATAAAAAGCTACCCCAGGAGATGCTCGCGGATGCCGGCTTTACCATCGGAGTAGATTCCGTACTGATCCGGGACGGATACATTAAATACGAACACCTTCCGGCGGGTGAAAGCGAGTCGGGATGGGTCGATTTCCGACGGTTGCGGGCGACGATCCTGTACATACGTTCGGCAACTAAAACCGATGCACCTCCTACTACTGTTGACGTACAGGCATCGCTGTACGGGCAAGG
>JASBTH010000540.1 GCA_030148525.1 Saprospiraceae bacterium
GTAGACGGTTATTTGGTAAGTGCCGGGCTCATCGACCATCCACTCGCCTTCAAACAAGTTGTCAGTATCACCGATAGCCATGGGTACGGACCTTAGCTGTTCGCCGTCCCTGGTGATAATGGCCGTCACTTCCATCTCCCGGGCATTCCACAAGCCACCATCGGAAATGGTACATCCACACATCATAACCATATTGGCCCGGATCGGAAGCAAGCGATTGGGTAATGATTCGAGGGAGATAAATTGATGCTGGCGGGGTAGTAGAACGTCCACCACAAAACCGGGAATTTCGAGTACAATACCATCGCCCACGATGTCGCGACCGGGGATCATCCAGACCTGCGTGCTCACAGTTACACGGGCCTGGCGGTGGTGCCCCGGAGCCTGAGCCTCAATAGTGACCAGCGTCGGCGCCTTCAGAGGGATCTCCGTCCGGAAAGCGGCCGTGTTTACATCGGCCAGATCGTCGTAGCGGGTGTAGGGCTGACTCATTATCCTGGTGGTATTGCCTGTACTTCCTTCGGTATATCCTTCAGCAAGTAGTTCGTCGTTTTCGGCATTCCGCACGGTGATGTAGGAGCCACCCATGGAGGATCCTATAAACTTCGCATCCTTGGCCCGGGTTCGTACCGTAAGCATGGTGTTAGTTTGGGCGGCGATCTCCGTGAGAAATAATAAAGTGCAAAAGGCGAGTAACAAATGTTTCATTCAGCTTGGTATTCTTGTGTTCGAAAGATAGGTATTTCATCGTGAGGTTGGGCACAGACCAATTTGTAAAGTGATGGTAGTTAAGGCCCAACCTCCCGGTATATGGTAGTTGGTATTAGGTATATGGATTAAAGTAAGTCAAGCTACCTAATACCCAGTACCCAATACCCAGTACCCAATTGGCGGTATCCCAAATCATTTATATTTTGTCGGCTCATGTGATAAATGATTGTATGGATCAGGCAATAGTAAAACTGCGGGATGTAACCGTATATCAGGGCGATCAATCGATTCTGAGTAGCGTACATATGGACGTACGTGCCGGCGAATTTCTGTACCTGGTAGGAAAAACGGGGAGTGGAAAGTCCAGTTTACTCAAACTATTGTACGGAGCCCTGCCTCTAAAGCAGGGTACCGGCACAGTCTGTGGGTTTGACCTGGCCAGGCTGAACCGTCGAAATATTCCACATCTACGCCGGGAGCTTGGCATCGTATTTCAGGATTTTAATCTGCTGGAAGATCGCTCAGTATCCGACAACCTCCGATTCGTTTTGCGTGCCACCAATTGGAAAGATAAGTCAAAGATTGAACACCGCATTCAGGAGGTCCTCAAGGCCGTTGACCTGGAGGAAAAGACTAATGCCCAGCCCCACCAATTGTCGGGTGGCGAGCAGCAACGGGTGGCCATCGCCCGCGCCTTGCTCAACGATCCACAACTGCTGATCGCCGATGAACCTACCGGAAATCTCGATCCCGAAACCTCCGACGATATTATTCTACTCCTCCGACGGCTGGTGAGTGAACAAGGTACCGCGGTACTGCTGGCTACCCACGACTACCGCATACTGGAGAACTTTCCGTCGCGTATTGTTCGCTGTGCAAACGGGCTGATCTTCGATGATCAGGAGATGGAGATATAGGTCTTGTGCATAATCTGCACCTATACCGACAACGAAGTGGTTTTGCTCCGCAGTACTTCGTACTGGGACACCAAACCACTTCGAGTCGAGTAAAGGGAAGCTATACAATGCCCAATCTCCCGTTGTATCATTGCTGGTACATTATCGTACCACTGGCTTCGTAGCCGCCCGTTTGCAAACGGTAGTAGTACAGTCCGGCTCCCTGCAGGTCACTGGCCTGGATACGCACTTCATTGCGACCCCGATCACCCTCGCCCCGCACTTGTTTCAGGTGGCGTCCGCGAGCGTCGAACAGGTCGATCTGGAACGACTGGGGTCGTGGCAACACGAACGGGATAACCGTCTCGGTCCGAAAGGGGTTGGGCTCATTGGGTAGCAATTTGGCGAAAGCCTCTGACTCAGCATCTCCGTTCAATAATACCACACCCAGAGGGTCACCCATTTCCGTATAGGCCTCGGCGGGCGTCAAATCCAGGCTAAGCTGTATCCGGCTCATATCTTCTGTAGCTGCCTGACTGTTCAGTTCCAGGTAAAAAAGGACTGTACCGTCCAGATTTTCGGCCGTGTGTGGGGCATAGCTCACGGTCACCTTGCCATCCTCCCGAAACCAAGCCATATCGTTTTCCTTCAGCAAGCCGGGTACGATATCAACAATACTTGCCGGCAGATCCAGGGTGAATTGCAGTCCGGGAACAGACCGGTCGTCCTGTACTTGCACGGGGACTCTGGTTGTTGAACCGTGTTCTTCCACCTGACCGAGCGCCAGTTCGTATGGAGCATCCGTCGAACGCGAGGCCACCGGACTGGCAGAATTTGGCGTCACATTACCATTCAGGTCACCGATCTTGATGGCTATAAAGTCCGAGATCATTTCTCCTTCCAGATTGTTGATGTTTTTGATCTCCGGGAAGGGCTCCTGCCAGGGGTTGGCCGGATTTGGAAAGCGGTAATCCGCATCCACAAATCGCCAGCTCGTATTATTCCGGAAGGTGTTGTCTACGTTGAGCACCATTTTGCGCAACTGAATCAGGTCGAGAGTACTGATACTGCCACTGGCATTGATGTCGGCTGCAATCATCTGGTAGGGGGAATTCAGGGCCTGAGTTCCCAGAATATGCTTTTGGATCAGTACCATATCAAAGGTGCTCACTCCGTTCATAGGGTCCTTGTCCATGCGGGGGATAACCGTGAAATCATGCCCGGTAATCAACCCCTGGAAGTTGTACGCGCCCGATTGATCGGTTTCATACATCATGGATTGGCCACCCGATAGTTGTACTGATACGCCTTCAACGAGTTCCTGCTGTGTGGTGGCAATACCACCGCTGATCAGACCACTTGCTTCGGGCGATTCGCATACCCCCTGATTATCGGCGACTTCCACAAAGATGACACAGAAATCGTTATTTCCGGCGCCATCCATGGCGTGCAGTTCCAGGGGAATCATTTGGCCAACATCATCACACGTCACGATGATATGGTCCTCAGACCGCAGCGGATCGAGATCCGAGGCATTGGGTGTCTCGTCGCGGACAACAAAGTATTCGGTTACTAAATTGCGTCCCTGGGCGTTGGATTCTCCCTGGCCCGTGCAATCGTAGATCTCCGAGGCAATCAGTTCGGTGGCGAAGATCGGCAGGGCCCCCAAACGGGAATCCTGCGTAGGCATGAGTGTCACCGACAGGTTTGACAAACAAATAGGAGCCGGTGCCAGGCAATCCTCAATCTCAAAGACCTGGTCGATTACCCGTACGTTGCCGCATCCGTCATTGACACGGACCTGAATGCGGTGCTCACCGATGGGGAAGCGGCCAGTCAGGTCATTACCGTCCAGTGCGGGGGTAATATTCTGGTCGAGGGAGCCGTCATTGTCCACGTCCAGGAATACGGTTATGGTGTAGTCTTCCAGTCCGGTGCAATTATCATCCACCACCAGGGTATAGTTAATGTTACCGGCACAGTCGATATCGCTGCTTGCGCAAAATACCTCGTCACCAATGAGTTCGACATCGGGCTGAGCATCATCGTACACCACAATGTGTTGCGTGTACACCCAGTACCCGAAGGAACCAAAGCGAATATCGGAATCATCACCAGAAATGTTTCCGCTTATGTCGGAGTCGAGTTGATTGTCATCGTCTGACCAGCTGGAGCAATTGCCCTCGTAGTAGGCCTCTTCGGTAGGATCATGTGAGCCGCTGATCACCCGCCACCAGTACCCCTCTACTTCGGCCGTATTGCTGTCGTCGGGGATGTTATTGGTCGGATCAGTATCGCTGTCGTAGTACACCGTATCTGGTGCCAGGTCACCCGAATTCTTGCGTACGATGACACAAATGCCTTCGTTGCCCGGCGCCTGATCACCCTGGGGCAGGGGATTAGCACAATTGCCAGGATTGGTCCCGTTGAAGCCATCCCAGTCGCGTCCCACCAGGGTGGGTGCAGATTCTCCATCGTACTCACACCAGTTGATCACTTTATAAGTGCGGAATACTTTGTAACAAGCGTCAGGATCCTGAGTGGCGGTAAACAGATTGTCTTCCGTCGATACGGCCATCAGGTCACAAGCATTTTCGGCAAAAGTGATGCCGGGAATATCGGGGTCATTACCGCACGTTACGGATACATCTTCGGGAAAACAGATGGAGTAATCATTGCGCTCCACGACGGTAATCGTTTGACTTACTACCGGAGACATAATCTCCCGGTCGGTACCCGGATATTTCACCGCCTGAAAACGGCGGGTAATGGTTCCGAATCCGCAGCGATCCAGGTTTTCAGTTGCTGCCAGCTCCTGAATCAGCATATTGCCGCAGTAATCGACCATTAGCTGGGCATCGCCGAAAGCCGGCAGGTTGGCCAAACGCGGATCGCTGCAATCTACCGTCAGGGCTGCCGGGGCGAGCAGGCGGGGATCGACTTTGTCTTCCACGATCACATCGAGCCAGCAGACACTCTGGTTAGGAGCAGCAGCTCCGGTAAGGGGGTCCTGTGCCTCGTCCCTGCCACGCACTTCTACTTTTACGGCTTCCGCCAAATCACAACAGAAGAATTCTACGTAGTCCTCCCAGGGAGTATAGAGTTGTCCGTCATTTCCGAGGACAATACCATCCTGCTGGTCAAGTTCACCGTCGTCATTGATATCGTACCCGTATTCGATGAAATCGGGGATACACTGCTCGGGTATCATCCGACGCACCTGGAGCGTACCCAGGGCACAGTTGTCCCAGGACCCTTCCTCCACGCTTCGCGGATACACGCGAGCATACCCGCCACTCGCAATGGAAGAGCCATTGGTCAGGGTGATATGAACCTCGTCGTCACACTTCATAACCGGGGATATCTGATCGGCCACCTTAAAGAAGACCACGGCCCGGCCGTTTTGGTAGCAATCGTCTTTGGCCTCGATAACCAGGGCGTGCATGCCCACACCAATGCCGGCAATCATATCGTTAAAGCGGTAGTAGTTGCGTTCCTGCCAAATGGTATCCACTCCCGGGAATCCGCCCTGTGATTGGGGAGCAAAGGTCAGTACCGATGTGGTAAAGGTGATATTTCCGCAATCCGTAGCTGTGAAGCCAAACTGTTGCTGAAGCATGCCCGGCAGAGTACTGAAGGCTGTTGTGCAGTCCGATGGTCCGGTGGAGAGGGTCGGTATGTTGCCCAGGGCATCCAGCTCCAATAGACTGTCGCGGTCAACAATGCCTTGTAACTGCGTAATGGCGGGCTGGTTGGTGGGTAGTACGTAGGCATTACCCTGAAATTCGGGGGCAGCAAAATCACCGACTTTGATGGTTACCGTATCCACGTAGGTGGAGGTATTGGTACACCAGTCAAACACCCGGTAGAATTGGTGGTGTTTGAAGGATCCTGTATTTCCGCATACGGGAATATTGATGTCTTCGACGTGGAGGGTATAGCCGCCGCAGTCTACATCGCGCAGGTACATGGTTTCTCCGAATACATTTTCCCAGTAGGGACCGCTCATGTCGGGCAAATCCTCAATGGTAGGTGTACAGGTGATGACGGTTTCGTCCTCGCCTTTGATCAGGTCGGCCAGATCGGGTCGTTTGAAGTAGAAGTATTGGTTGACTTCTGTTTCCAGGCCATTGCAGTCAGTGGCTGTCCATTTACGGGTCATCCGGCCGGTGAGTGGCAGGCTATCGCAGGGGTAAGCTTCGTAGGTATCAAAAAATTTGGCCGTGGTAGCACAATCGGGGGCACAGTTATCTTCGAAGAAGACCTCGCCCAGGTAATAAGGACTGTTTGGGTCAGTGGTCTCTTCGTTATTGCGGACGAAAGTCTCCAGCCCGCATTCCAGGGTATCGAACTCACTGGCGATTTCCGCCACCATAGGACCGGTTTTATCTTCGATCTTTAGTTTGCCGTAACAGGGGAAGGACTCACATCCCAGGCGGTAGATCATGTAGGTGACCGTGCGTCCGACCTGCTTGCTGGTAATGGTATCTGTGATCACGAGGTGGCCGTCCTGGTTCAGGATGCGGATTTCGTATTCTTCGGGTGATACCTGGAGGTTGCGCAACAGCATTTCAGGTGTCAGCACAAATTCACAGTTGAAATCGACTGTCAGGTTCAATTGATTGGGGCAGCTCAGTGGCTGACAGGGTACATTGACGGGAGGTCCCAGGTCGATGAATCCTGCATCAATAGTGTGGTCGGCACCCCCTTCGGAGTGGGTGGTAACCTTAACCACGGCCCGGGTTCCCAAGTCACCGGGCAAATCCTCCTGAACGGATGGATCGGAATCATTGATGTTCGGATTGGAACCGTTTCCGGTGCTGTCAGTAGTAACTGCGTAGCGGGTATCGTCTAATTCAATAATGGTGCTGTCGCCAAAACCAATGTAGTACATGGTGTTGCGTTGAACGCCTTCTTCGGCAGTCCAGTCTTCCCCGCTGGTTCCCGGTTCGGTAAAGTAGTAGGAACCATCTTCCTGGGTAGTCGTACTGGCCAGCTCATTGCCATTCATGTCGTACAGATATACCGGAAGTCCAACTAGGGGATCTTCGCAGGGATCCTGAACACCATTTTCATCGGCGTCGATCCAGGCGTAATTACCTAATTGTATGGGCGGAACACCGCAGATCAGCTCGGGGTCACCCAGTGATGATCCTTTCCCGCCACCGGAAGGGGAGTCAAAATCCGTTTCCAGGATGCGATAATTACGGGTATAGCCACCGGTAGTGAGGTTAAAGTACCGCAATCCCTGGCTAAAAAAGGATACGGGGTCAAAGACCGTGGCGGCGATTTCGTTGGCCCCGCTCTGGTAAGCCAGTCCACCGGTGGCCGTCTCGTAGTGGCCCTCATCGGCCGTGGGAATTTCCACGACGAAGTAGTCTCCCCAGAAAAACTCACCCATGCCGGTCACACCGTCGTTCTCGAGAAAGCCGGGGTAGGGGTTGGGCACACTGGGCGGACGACCGGGGTCATTTTCGGAGGAATGCTCCAGTACGAAATCTCCACTCATATTTTGCTCGGCGTACAGGATGTCTCCGGCATTAATTCCGGAGACCAGAGAGTCGCTGTCGACCAGGGCGGTCAGGTTTTGGGTGGCGGACTGGTGCGCAAAGCGATCCATTACGGCCAGCACCAGGTCGCCGTTATCCAGCAGTTCCAGATCAGAAATAATGGGTTGGGGAGCCGAAACAAAGTTCAGGCCGGTAATGGTATTCGTTACTTTCGGGAAGGTGTCGATCCACTGGTGCCATTCACCGCCCAGGCTGTCGCCCCGGTTGAAATAGGCAGATTCACGTGGATAATCGAAGGAGAAACTCAATTCCTCGGTAAAGCTCAGCACATTGGCTGTGTCGAATGATAAAACGTGACCGGTCAATTCCGCCGGGCGGATCGTGTCTGATGCTCCCGAAGCGTCACAAACGCAACCCAGGTAGCCCTGTCCGTTGGCAAACTCCAGGCCGAAAGGACGCAGGACACCGTCGGTGCAGGTTGGTACGCCTTCAGCTCCTTCGAGCGGAAACTGTTCCACCGCTCCGGAGGAAGGGGTGTTAGCACCCGCTCCGTTGACCGACAGGGAGTCGACGGCGATCTTCAGAATAGCCCGTTGGTGCAGGTTTACCATCCAGAGGTAGTCACCAACTTCCCCCATGTCGATATCACCGAAGCCAACCGTTCCTATTTTTGCGAAAGCATCCAGATCGATACTCGATTCGGTGCGATCATTCGGCATATCAAAAGGGCCGGTAATGGAACCAGCTACATTGGTGCGATTGATGGAGCCCAGGTCGATGGCATCACCACCGTTGCCGGGAATTAATCCCTGAAGGTTAAAACCGCCCACCAGACTCGGGGCTAGTCCGCTGTAGTCCATGGCATACACACCGTCCAGCCCGCGAGGCCCCAGACCAGAGTGTCGCTTCAGGAACGCACTGGAAAAAACCAGTGACTGACCGGGGGAAAAGGCAGTTCCGTAAACAGATCCCAGTTCGGAAGCCGTGAAGTCGACCTGTGGCGGCGTACTGGTTCCCGAAAGATTATAGTCGAAAGAGACCATGACCGCCTGGTTGTTGCCCACGCCGCTACCATTTTCGTAGCAGGGAAGCACGATCCGCAGGGCCGTTTCGTCACAGTAATCGGCTACGGTAAGGAAACCGACATCTGCGGTACAGCTCCCGGGCAGACCATACTGTACGGTACTGTTGTTGTTTGGCCCGGCAAAGGCGGGCAAAAAATCACTACCGTCCGGAGCGTCAATCTCCAGCCGGTAGCGTGTACCAATGGTCAGCCCGGTAAAGGTGTACTGCCCATTGGCGTCTGTAGTTGTAGTTGATACAGGGGTTTCGGAGGTACAATCGTAAATACGAACCGAGGCGTTTTCAATGCCGGGGTCCTCCATGGCGTCGTAGGTGCCATTATTGTTCATATCGTGGTAAACGCGTCCGCCCAATTCATCCATAGCGCCACTGCAGGCGACCATCAGGAACTGTATCACGGGGTCAATGACGAGCTCGAAATCAGGATCGTAATTACCCAGGGCAAAGCGTACCTGTTGGTCATCGACTACGAAGCGGCAGTCGACAGCCTGTCGTCCCTTGGGAAGGTCCTGGTAAGCGATGGGTGCAGCGTGCTTCCAGTAGCCACCCTGATCGGTGACAATGAGTGAGCCGTCGGTGTGTACTCGTGCTTGTTGATGTTTCTGGAGGGGTAGTACCAGACCTTTAGGATCCCCGCCCGCCGGCAAAATAAGATCGTAAGCGGTCAGCCCGTTTTTTTGATAAATGCGAAGATCGGAATCCCCGATTGCCCGCTCGTATTCCAGATCGTCACCAGTTGGGGTTGATTCCCGGGCGTTTGTCATTCCGAATGACCATTCGGCTCCGGTCACGGTAGTCAGGCGGGGGGTGCCATCATCCGTTTGCAATTGATAAGCCGGTGTGGGATCGGAATGCTCCCGGGATAAGTGCTCCATCTCCTCTTCACGGGGGGAACAGCTTGCCAGACTAGCGATCACCAGTATGGCCAACAGCTGTCGGAATGGGAAGTGAACAAGGTGGAATTGCGTTTTCATAGTACACGATATTTTGAGCTTAATGCTGGTTGCTACGGCAATAGCACCAAAATCCGTGCCATTTTCTTTTTTGGTGGCTGAGCCTCCGGCTCGGCCGATTTTCTTATTGACAAACCAACGGCCGAGCCGGAGGCTCAGTTATCCTTCCGTCTAAATACTAAAAGGGAGCTTGCTCCCGGTCTAATAATGAGCCCGTACGGGCGAATGGTCTAATAGCGATGGAGCGAAGCGACAGAGCGATCTTAGTCACTCAAAAAGGATACGCTGGGCCTCCCGGTAAAACTCCAGACGCCCGGCGAAATCAACAGCCCCGTTAATCATCGTCACAAAAGTGGTCTGTTGCTCAGGGAAATACAGCATAATACTAACGAAGCCGTCAACACCGCCGAAGTGACCGAAAGCCGGCCCGTGGGGTGTTTGGTAGTACTCCAGGCCGAAGCCATTACGGGAAAAACCGTAGTCCGCATCAGTCCAGTATTCCGGAAGGTCGAACCAGTCGGTCATTTGGTCGAAGCTGTCGGGGGATAAAAGTTGTCCGGACCCCAAAGCCTCAATGAAGGTCGCCAGATCGAAAGTATTCATGACTAAACCTCCGTCACCCGAACCGAGTTCATCCCCGTAGAGGCGCTCGGTTTCGATCACGCGGTCGTCGGTGATGGCACCGTAACCCTTGATCATATCGTCGGGCGATCCACCAGGAAAGGAAGCGGAGGCCATACCCAGTGGTTCGAAGAAAGCCTCACGGAAGGCATCATCCAGGCTGGTGTCGAGGATCTGCTCGATCACCAGGCCCAACAGCAGATAATTCGTATTGGAGTAGGAGTAAGTAGCCCCAGGTTCGAATTCGGGTTCGAGATCGTCGGTGTAAGCCAGGATGTCAAGACCGGTAAAGTGATTAGAAAATTTGTCAATCCGGTCCAGTTCGAAACGAGCAGTGTAATAATCGGGAATACCACTGCGATGACTCAGCAACTGCAGCATGGAAGCCCGGTGAGCGTTGCCGGTACGGGCGATCCAGTCCTCCGGCAGGTAGGTGCTGACGGGTTCATTGAGGTCGATCAGCCCTTCTTCAGCAAGTTGAAAGATCAGGGTAGCGGTGAACGTCTTGGTGCAACTGGCGATGATCATGCGGTGGCAGACTTCCATATCGATATTGTTGGCGAGATCGGCCTTGCCGGCCGCTCCCATGAAGGTTCCCTGGTTATTGCGAATCACCGCTACCTGCCCGATCAGGCCATTAGCGGTAGCTTCCTCCAGAGCCAATTGTAATTGTCCAGCATCGGGATGGTCGGTCAGTGTATTATCGGGGAGATCACAGGCGTAGGAGTCAGCAGGCACCATGAGGTCATCGGCACAGCCGGAAAAAGTGGTAGTCAGAATACTGAACAGTAGTATGAAATAGCGCATGGTTTATCGGTTAATGGAGAACAGGACTCCGGTTTGAAATTGGGTGTTTGGTAAGATGGGGGCATAGCCTTCGACAAAGGGGAAGGTGACGTAGCCTCCGTAGCCGAGAAAAGGTTTCCATTGCTGAAGACCTTCGTAGGAAAGCTGGACATTAATCTTTCCGGCCAGGGTCGGCTTACTGAATGACTCCCCGGCCCCGAACCGGCCGGACTCAAACTGGTAGGTATCTGGAGCGTAGAAGAGGTGCTGGTACCCAAGTCCGGCCTCGAAGTGAAAGCCCACCCGTTGGCCGATTACCACGCCCTGGCGAAAGGATGCCATCAGGTAAGCGTGGGTGGTGAAACCCTTATGGTGGAAAAGACCAGCAGTCAGCCATAGCTGTTGCTCACTGTTTTTTCCCGACCAATGAGTTATCGAACTGCCTATTTCGATACCCACATTTTTTAAAGGAAAATCGGTAAACGGAAAGGAGATGGATTCGGTAGTCAGGGAGATGCGGAAGTATTCTCCGGCCTGGGCCTGACTTTTTGCGGAAAGCAGCAAAAAAAGCAGGCTGCAAAAAAGTCTAGTTCTCATGTGCGATCACGTTTGGTTCGCTGCAAACATGCTCATTGACCGGCACGGAAGGGTCCGGAAAACTCAGGTCAGGAGTCCGAAGGTCTCAGGTCCTGAGGTTTTCGGACCTGCAGATGTGCTTTCTG
>JASBTH010000595.1 GCA_030148525.1 Saprospiraceae bacterium
GCGCGTATTGGTACACTTTTTTCCAGTCCGGACCAATGATGGCAGCAATGAGCAGTAGCAGTGTGCTTTTAGGTTGGTGAAAATTGGTGATGAGGCCATCGATCAGACCAAAGGGGTAGCCCGGTGCGATCATCAGGCTGGTCTGTCCTTCCAGGTATTCTTTATCCTGCTTTCGCAAAAAGGCTTCCACCGCCTGCAAACTTTCCACAGGTCCCGGAAGGGGCTTTGGCAGGGTATAAGGCGTCCATTGTCCCACCTCCAGCTGCCGGAAGTCGGCAGCGGGCTGATGTAATAACCGGGCACCAAACCAATACACACTTTCCAGCAGGCGCGTACTTGTAGTACCAATGGGTATGATGGGATTGCCGGCTTTTTTATGGGCTACCAATTCAGTGATCAGGCTGGCTTCGATCCGGATCGTCTCTTCGTGCATATGATGATCGCCGATGGTTTCGGTCTTCACGGGCAGAAAGGTACCGGCCCCCACGTGCAAGGTCACAAACCGGCGTTGAATACCTCGTTCATCCAGGGCCTCAAACACCCGATCCGTAAAATGCAGACCAGCCGTAGGTGCCGCTACCGACCCTTCCCACCGGGCGTAGATAGTCTGGTAGCGTTCCACGTCCGATTCCGTAGCGTCCCGATTCAAATACGGAGGCAAGGGAATAATTCCGGCAGCTGCCAGCAATTCACCAAATGACACTTCCGAATCGGCCCAGGTGAAGCCAACTTCGAAAGCATCCTCCAATCGCCCGATCCGATGTACGTGCACCTCGATCTGCCTGCCGGCTAAGGTTACCGGTAACACCAATGGGCCCCGCTTCCACCGTTTGTTATTTCCGATCAGCGCTTTCCAACGCACCTCCCCGGTATTGGAAAAATTGAGCTGGTACTCTTGTGGATGGAGGGGCTCCAGACAAAGTACCTCCACCTTGGCACCGGTAGGTGTAGTCAGGTGCAGGCGTGCATGAATTACCCTCGTATTATTGAACACCAGCATAGCATCAGCTGGTAACACTTCGGGGATATTCCGAAAAGAACTATGACTTATTTTTCCCTTATGGTACTCGAGTAGCTTCGCTTCATCACGCACTACAGCCGGAAACCTGGCGATCCGGTGATCGGGCAACTCGTAATCGTAGTCCTCAATATTTATTTTCTGTACGTCCTTCATCATTGGTATTGGGTACCGGGTATTTTGTATAGGGACGAGGTAAATAGGTTGGGTACCTACTATTAAATACCCAATACCTTCTACCAATCATACGTCATAATTCAAGACCGGAGAAAGCCAGCGTTCCGCTTCCTGTGTCGACATATTTTTGCGGGAAGCATAGTCCTCGACTTGGTCTTTACTGACTTCGCCAAGGCCGAAGTATTTCGATTCCGGATGACTAAAGTACCACCCACTTACCGAAGCAGCCGGATACATGGCATAGCTTTCGGTCAGCTTAATGCCGGTTTGAGACGCTACGTCGAGCAACTCCCAAAGGGTACCTTTTTCAGTATGTTCGGGACAGGCCGGGTAGCCCGGTGCCGGCCGGATACCCGAGTACTTCTCGGCGATCAGGGCATCGTTGTCGAGGGCTTCATTGCGAGCATATCCCCAAAATTCGGTGCGCACCCGCTGGTGCAAGCGTTCTGCCATTGCCTCAGCCAGACGATCGGCCAGGGCTTTCAGCATGATGGCGTGGTAGTCATCATGGTCCTCCTCGAAGCGACGCACGTGTTCTTCAATGCCAATTCCGGCAGTAACGGCGAAAGCACCTACGTAATCCTCCTTCCCGGACTCAACCGGTGCGATGAAATCAGAAAGGCAGAAATTGGGTTGGCCTGGAGCCTTTTTACGCTGCTGCCGCAGGTTACGCAAGTGGGTACGAACCTCTCCCCGCGAACCATCGGTATATATCTCAATATCGTCGCCACTGGCGTTGGCCGGGAACAATCCGATGATCGCTTTGGCCTGTAGCCACCCTTCGTCAATGATCTGACGTAACATAGATCGCGCATCATTGTAGAGCTTTTGGGCTTCTTGCCCGACCGTTTCGTCCTCGAGAATGGCCGGAAACTTGCCCTTCAGTTGCCAACTGGTAAAAAAGGGTGTCCAGTCGATGTACTCCGTCAACTCCTCCAGCGAATAATCGTCGAGCAGGTGGATTCCCGGCTTTTTGGGAACGGGTGGCTCGTAGGCTGACCAATCGATCTGAAAGGCATTTTCTCTGGCCTTGCCCAGTGTAATGTATTTTTTATTGGACTTGCGGTTACCGCGGTGCTCCCGGACCTTTTCGTAATTTGAACGAACGTCGAGAATAAAGTTTGACCGGGTACTCTCGTCCTCGTGGAGGAGGCTGCTCGCGACGCCCACCGCCCGGGAAGCGTCCAATACGTGTACCACCGGCCCCGAGTAGGCCGGCTCAACCTTAACTGCCGTATGTGTTTTGGAGGTCGTGGCACCACCGATCAACAAAGGAATATCAAAGCCCAATCGCTCCATTTCTTTGGCAACGTACACCATTTCGTCCAGTGAGGGAGTAATCAGGCCACTTAGTCCAATAATGTCCGCTCCAATCTCTTTGGCCTTTTTCAGAATCTTGTCGGCCGGTACCATGACGCCCATATCCTCGATATCGAAGTTATTACAAGCCAATACGACACCAACAATATTTTTTCCTATATCGTGCACATCTCCTTTAACGGTAGCCAACAGTATCTTTCCTTTTTCCTGGCCGCCCGATTCGGCTTTTTCCTTTTCAATATAAGGCGTGAGATAAGCTACTGCCTTTTTCATTACGCGGGCACTTTTGACAACCTGCGGCAAGAACATCTTACCGGAACCGAATAAATCCCCTACCACATTCATCCCGTCCATCAATGGGCCTTCAATCACTTCCAGAGGACGGTCCGCCGACTGGCGCGCTTCCTCCGTATCTTCGATTATAAACTCGGTAATTCCACGCACCAGTGCGTATTCCAAACGCTTATTCAGGGGTTGCTCCCGCCAGCTTAAGTCCTTTTTAATGGAGCGCCCGCCTTCACCTTTTACGCTTTCCGCAAAATCGGTGAGGCGTTCGGTGGCGTCTTCCCGCCGATTGAAGAGAACGTCTTCGACGCGCTCCAGCAGGTCTTTGGGAATGTCCTCGTATACTTCGATCATCCCGGCATTCACAATTCCCATATCCATACCCGCCCGAATGGCGTGGTACAAAAAGGCGGAGTGCATAGCTTCCCGCACTACGTTATTGCCGCGGAAGGAAAATGAAATATTGCTGACGCCCCCGCTTATCATGGCACCCGGGCAAGCCTCTTTGATCCGGCGGGTAGCATCGATGTAGGCAACGGCATAACCATTGTGCTCTTCAATACCCGTGGCTACAGCAAAAATATTGGGATCGAATATGATATCCTGCGGTCGGAATCCCACCTTCTCGGTCAGGATTTTATAGGCACGCTTACAAATCTCCACTTTACGGTCAGCGGTATCGGCCTGCCCGTCTTCATCAAAGGCCATCACCACCACGGCTGCTCCGTAGCGACGACAGACCTGGGCCTGTCGCAGAAACGCTTCTTCGCCTTCCTTAAGGGAAATGGAGTTGACCACGCACTTACCCTGGACACATTTCAGGCCGGCCTCAATCACGTGAAATTTGGACGAATCGATCATGATAGGCAGTTTGGCAATATCCGGTTCGGCCATGACCAGATTCAGAAAGGTCTGCATAGCTTCCTCTGAATCCAGGAGGCCCTCATCCATATTGACATCGATGATTTGAGCCCCTCCTTCCACCTGATGCTGAGCTACCGAGAGTGCTTCATCGTAATCACCCGATTTAATGAGTCGGGCAAATTTGCGGGAACCGGTCACATTGGTTCGCTCTCCGACATTGACGAAGTTGGTTTCGGGGCGTATTATCAGGGGCTCCAAGCCACTCAACATTGCGTACTCGGAGCGTGGGCTGCGTTTCCTGGGTGGTAGCCCCGCCACCGCCTCGGCCATCAATTTAATGTGATCGGGCGTAGTACCGCAGCACCCACCGATCATATTTACCAATCCGCTGCTGGCAAACTCCCGGATGTAATTGCGCATTTCTTCGGGCTCCTGATCGTACTCGCCAAACTCATTGGGCAGGCCCGCATTCGGATAAGCACTGACAAAACAATCGGAAATGCCGGACAGATTTTCCAGGTGAGGACGCATTTCCTCCGCGCCTAGTGCACAATTCAAGCCTATGCTCAAAATCGGCATGTGACTTACGCTGATATAAAAGGCTTCCACGGTTTGTCCCGATAAGGTACGCCCCGATGCATCGGTGATGGTTCCCGAGATCATGATGGGCAGCGTTCGCCCAGTCTCCTCGAACAACACATCGATGGCGTAGAGTGCGGCCTTGGCATTCAGGGTATCCGTAATTGTTTCGATCAGCAACAGATCGGCACCACCATCCATCAATCCTTTGGCCTGTTCGTAGTACGCCTCCCGGAGCTGATCGAAGGTAACATTTCGAAATCCAGGATTATTCACATCGGGCGACAGGGAGGCTACCCGATTGGTTGGTCCCATCGCACCGGCGACGTAACGAGGCCTGGCAGGGTTGGCTTCGGTCGCAGCTTTGACTGCTTCGGCAGCAATACGGGCGGAGGCTACATTCAATTCGTAGGCCAGGTCTGAGGTATTGTAATCGGCCTGGGCAATGGAGGTAGCGGAAAAAGTATTCGTTTCAATGATATCAGCTCCCGCCTCCAGATACGCATCGTGGATCGCCCGGATAATCTTTGGCCGAGTCAAGGACAAGAGTTCATTATTGCCTTTAAGGTCTTTGGCAGAATTGGCAAAACGCTCACCTCGATAGTCATCTTCCTGCAATTGATATTGCTGGATCATGGTACCCATGGCCCCGTCGATAACGAGGATTCGCTTTTCCAGCTGTTCTTGGATGGATGGTTTCATGTTTACCCTGTATTTATAGAGTTCGGCCACTTCTATAGCACCGGCTCCGTTTTTCGACAAATGTAGATAATTAACACATTACGTACGCAGTACTCATTAGGTTGTAACATAGAGATGTAGATCTTACTTTTGTATTATTTAACCTCGCAAAAGGCAACGGATGGCTTCTCCTCGTTTTAAGATTTTGCCAAAAAAAGGAAATAAGAACTGTAACCACATTTCCAAAGCACCGTATCATGGCATATACCGACATCGAAATAGCTTAAATTTTTAAGACATTCGAGTTTGTATAAACCGGCGAGATACGGTTTGGTACGACATCAAAACAAATCACGGCGGTATAGTTCCCCACATCGTCAGTCAACCCACCTTCACTGCAGTACAGAAAAACATCCCACTAACCGGGATCAGCGTAGGACCTAACCACAGCGTCCCTTGAAACTGTTATTGACCGTAAACTATTAAGTGCTCAAAACAAATGACGACCACAATCCGCGCACTATTCGCTCTATTTCTGATCGTGTTGGTGTACAGTTGTACCCAGGATGAGCTGATCAACCCACTCGATGCCCGGTTGAATCAGCAGCTTCGCAGCCTGGCACCCAACGGGTCGATCGAAGATTTTGTACTACCCGCAGCCGATGACTACGCTGCCATTCCGGCCGGCCGTCAAAATCCAATTACCGCAAAAAAAGTGGCCCTTGGCCAACAATTGTTTTACGAAACCGGACTCGCCCGCGATGCCCGACATGCAGAAGGAATAGGGTCTTACTCCTGTGCCAGCTGCCACATACCCTCGTCCGGATTTACGCCGGGGCGGGCCCAGGGCATAGCTGATGGTGGAAGTGGTATTGGTACTACCGGAGCGGCCCGAACCAAACACTATGCTTACGCCGAAGATGAGATCGATGTACAAGGTGCTCGTCCACTTAGCTTACTCAATGTAGCATACGTAACCAATACCACCTGGAGCGGAAAATTTGGTGCCTACTACGCCAATGAAGATACGAAGGAGTACTGGGGACATCCCGACGAAGACACAGAAATAAACCACTTGGGCCTTGATGGCCTCGAAAGCCAAAACATAGAGGGACTTATTATTCACCGCATGTCGGTCGATGAGTACGTCCTCGACACCCTGGGTTACCGCAGTATGTTTGACGCAGCTTTTGCTGATTGGGATGAGGAAGAGCGGTACACCAGGAAAGCAACCAGTTTTGCAATATCAGCTTACCTGCGTACCCTTTTGACCACCGAGGCTCCCTGGCAGGAATACCTGAAAGGTAATCAGGCAGCACTGGACGAGGTGGAGAAACAAGGTGCCCTCCTGTTTTACGGCAAGGCCGGATGTTACCGTTGCCACCAGGGGCCGGCCATGAGCTCGGTATCTTTCTATGCTTTGGGGGTAAAGGACCTGGATCAACATCCTGTCTCCCTGGCTACCGGCCCTGATGACATCCGAAATAAAGGTCGCGGTGGTTTCACGGGCCGTACCGAAGACCTCTACAAATTCAAAGTACCTGGTATATACAATATGGCAGATGTCGGGTTCTACTTCCACGGTAGCAGTAAAGAAAGTCTGCGGGAAGTCGTGCAATATTTTAACGCAGGTGAACCCGAAAACGATCGGGTTCCCAAAGAACAACTTGCCCCCCAATTTCACCCCCTACACTTAACCGAGGCAGAAGTGGATGCATTAACATATTTTTTGGAGCACAGTTTACGCGACCCGAACCTGGAGCGTTACGTGCCCTCACAAATCCGATCAGGTAACTGTTTCCCCAATAATGATCCTCAATCCAGGGTCGAGCTGGGATGCAACTAAACGGTCGCCTAACGCAGAGGATTTGGAAATCGGAGGTCGGAAATCGGAAATGATGCTAAAGCGGGCCCTCCTTCGTACGTCGGACTCCGGCGGGCGGGAAATCGAACGTGCAACTGGACAGCTATCTAACATTATATACTCGTTTTTTTTACCGGTTATTGAAGAGCTTTGACAACCTCAGGTTTGAGGTTTGAGGTTTGAGGTTTGAGGTGTGAGGTGTGAGGTTTGAGGTGTGAGGTGTGAGGCCAGGTAATAGGTTAGGTTGTAGTTTTGAGGTATGCCCAAAGGCTGGGTCCACCTGTAACCTTACCTCATACCCCAAACCTCAAACCTAAAACCTGGTATAATCGCGCTATGAAACATTGAAGGACCCTCCCGCTTTATGCGGAGGGTTTTTTTTATCAGGTGTGAGGTGTGAGGTTTGAGGCCAGGTTGTAGGTTAGGTTGTAGTTTTGAGGTATGCCCAAAGCTAGGTACACCTACCTAAGACCTCAGACCTCAAACCTGATAAACCTGAATAAATGAATGTATGTCAATGGATTGGCAGGTAGAGCTCCTTTGTTTTTTTCCACTTAAAACCTCTATATTTGCTGCATTATTAGCGAGGGCCCCCGAAAACGGGTCCCAAAAACAGGTATTTTGGCGGACAATATTCACCCCATTTTTGAGCAATTAGTGCAACGCGACGAACGCGAATCCCGCTTGCAGCAGCGAAGTAAAGTTCTCTGGCTCACGGGCTTGTCCGGTAGTGGCAAGAGTACGATTGCCAAAGCGCTGGAGCGAAGGTTGTTCCAGGATGGCTTTTTTCCGCAAGTCCTCGATGGCGACAACATCCGGTCCGGCATCAATAATAATCTTGGTTTTAGTGCCGAAGACCGATCGGAAAACATCCGGCGGATTGCGGAGGTCGCTAAATTATATCTCGAAAGCGGCATTATCTGTATAAATTCCTTTATCAGTCCAACCCGGGAGATGCGCGACCAGGCTCGCCTGATCATCGGGGCCCATGATTTCCTGGAAATTTACATTAATGCGCCACTTGAAGTATGTGAATCACGGGATGTAAAGGGACTGTACGCCAAGGCTCGCCGAGGTGAAATCAAAGGCTTTACGGGCATCGATGCCCCGTACGAAGCTCCCGACCAACCTGCTCTGGAAATCCGCACCGATGAGCTCTCATTATTGGAGTCGGTGGATCGTATCCTCGATTATCTCAACCCCATTATTGCACACAACTGATACCAAACATAGCACATGGAAGGATTTAACTACAATCTGAATCACCTCAAAGAACTGGAAGCTGAGTCTATCTTCGTGATGCGCGAAGTGGCCGCACAGTTTGAGAAGCCAGTCCTGATGTTTTCCGGTGGTAAAGATTCCATCTTAATGGTGCACCTTGCGGTAAAAGCATTTCATCCCGCCCGCATACCGTTTCCCCTGTTGCACATTGATACCGGGCACAATTTCCCGGAAACGATTGAATTCCGCGATAACCTGGTCGATAAACTGGGGGTTCGCCTGATCGTAGGCTCGGTCGATGAAGCTATCTCTTCGGGCCTCGTCGTGGAAGAAAAAGGCTTCGACGCCAGCCGGAACGGCCTGCAAACTGCGGTCTTGCTCGATGAACTGGAAAAAGGCCAGTTTGATGCCGCCCTCGGAGGTGCCCGCCGCGACGAAGAAAAAGCACGGGCTAAGGAGCGCTTCTTCAGCCATCGCGATGATTTCGGACAGTGGGATCCCAAAAATCAACGCCCGGAGTTGTGGAACCTCTTTAACGGCAAAAAGAATATGGGTGAGCACTTCCGGGTATTCCCCATCAGCAACTGGACCGAGCTCGATGTATGGCAGTACCTCGCCATGGAAAAAGTGGAGCTGCCCAGCCTGTATTTCGCCCACGAACGCCCCGTCTTCGAACGCCACGGCACCTTGCTGGCCGACAGCGATTTCATGAATAAACGCGATACGGAAGTACCCAAAATGATGCAAGTACGTTGCCGGACCATTGGTGATATGACCTGTACCGGGGTCTGGGAATCCAGCGCAACCAGCATCGAAGAGATCATCGAAGAGGTCGCCACTACCCGCATGACCGAACGCGGCGGACGTACTGACGATAAGCGATCCGAAACGGCCATGGAGGACCGCAAAAAACACGGCTACTTCTGATAGATCGCTTCAACATACTGTTTGGCATGAGATCGCCGGGGCGATCTCATGCCAAACAGTATGTTGAAGCAGGCTTTGTAGCAAAGTGCTTTACACGGCACGATAAGCTCATTTTTTTGGCGAAAGCCAGCAAACTAATAACGAATACCATACCACTACGGTGGTACCTAAATACCAACGAATGGACGCCAAACACAGCGAACTATTGCGATTCACCACAGCCGGAAGTGTCGATGACGGGAAAAGTACCCTGATCGGCCGGCTGTTGTTCGATAGTAAATCCATCTTTGAAGACCAACTCGAAGCCGTCCGCGAAACCAGCGAGCGACGTGGGGAGGAAGGGGTTAACCTCGCCCTGTTAACCGACGGGCTGAAGTCCGAACGCGAGCAGGGTATTACCATCGACGTAGCCTATCGCTACTTTGCCACCCCTAAGCGCAAATTTATTATTGCCGACACGCCGGGTCACATCCAATATACCCGCAATATGGTGACGGGTGCCTCCACAGCTAATGTGGCACTGATACTAATCGATGCCCGCAAAGGCGTACTGGAACAAACCCGCCGACACGCTTTTATCGCTTCCCTGCTGCAAATCCCTCACCTGGTCGTATGCGTCAACAAAATGGACTTGGTTGACTACAGCAAGGAACGCTACGAAGAGATCAAGGAGGAGTTCGAAAAATTCAGCTACAAACTCGATGTGAAGGATGTACACTTCATTCCAATCTCGGCTCTGAAAGGAGACAATGTCGTTGAGCGTTCCAAGAACACCACTTGGTACGATGGAACTACCCTCCTGTACTACCTGGAAAATGTGCATATCGGTAGCGACCACAATTTCATCGATGCTCGTTTCCCCGTGCAATACGTAGTGCGTCCCAACACCGACGATTTTCACGATTACCGCGGCTATGCCGGTCGCGTCGCCGGTGGTGTATTCAAACCCGGCGATAAAGTCATGCTGCTACCCAGTGGTTTTTTCAGCAAAATCAAACAGATCGATACGTTCGACGGGCCAATCCAGGAGGCCTATCCGCCCATGTCGGTCACCCTTCTACTCGAGGACGATCTGGATCTGAGCCGTGGCGATATGATCGTCCGGGAAAATAACCAGCCCGAGGTAGGCCAGGACCTGGAAGTAATGATCTGCTGGTTCAACGATCGTCCCATGCAGCAACGCGGCAAGTACACCCTCATGCATACCACACAGGACGTACGCTGTGTCATCAAGGATATTCGCTATAAACTCGATATCAACACCCTCCATCGCGATCAGGAAGATAAAAACATCGAAATGAACGATATCTGCCGGGTGGCCTTGCGTACCACCAAGCCCCTGTTCTACGATGCATACCGCAAAAACCGCATCACCGGTTCCATCATCCTCATTGATGAGGCTACGAATGAGACGGTTGGCGCGGGGATGATCATATGAATACAGGTTTTAGGTTTGAGGTTTTAGGTTTGGGGGTTGAGGTAACCTATCACCTCAAACCCCAAACCTAAAACCTCAAACCTCACACCTGCCTCGGGGAACGTTGACGGGCCTGGATCAGTGCGTATAACATGGCTCCGATTTCGTAGCATTCCTGAATTTCCGGTTCAGTGACCGTCTTTGGGGCTAATTCGAGAGCTTGGACAATAATCAATTGGGTTTTGAGTTCGGCGATGGATCCTTTGGCAATGTAGAAGTAATGGATACTCTGCTTATTTGAACGTAACTCATCTCCCTCTGCAATATTAGACGGTGCCGAAACAGCAGCTCTCCTTAATTGATCGACCATGCTTAAATCTCTGGCCAGGGCCGGATATTTATTGGTAATTTGGTAAATCCGCACCGCCAATGTTTTGGCTCGCTGCCAGACGGATAAATTTTGAAAATTTCCCATAATTTATTTTAGGGCAATATCCGATTAACCGATTTGCTCTACCAGACAGTTTGCTTTTTTTGTAGGTGAGCAGAATTGACTTTTAAGAGCATGTACTCCCTATAAAAAACTGAAATACAATAACTTGCACCTTCAGAACAACCCGACCCAACGAAACAGACTGAACTATTTCGTCCAAAAAAACCACTATCTTACACTAAAGAAGTCAAACACTCCCCCCATACCTCTAACCTCCAGACCTATAACCTAACCTCAAATCCCATACCTCTAACCTCAAACCTGAATTATGCTTTTCCCCATCGGCGACGATAATATTAAGGGTGGCCACCGGCCCATTTTCAGCTATAGCCTGATCCTGATCAATGTGGTCATCTTTGGGTATGAGATGCAGTTGGGTGGTGGTTTGAATGCCTTCGTGCGGACCTACGGGGCTATTCCCGCAGAGGTCATGCAGGGGGAAGACCTGTTCACCCTCCTGACATCTACCTTCCTACACGGTGGGATTATGCACTTGCTGGGTAATATGCTCTTCCTTTGGATCTTTGCCGATAATATCGAAGCGGTGGTGGGGAACATGCGTTTTTTCGCCTTTTACCTATTGGGTGGATTGGTGGCTCATGCCGCTCATATCGCCTATGACCCCTCGAGTATCGTTCCTACGGTGGGAGCGAGTGGAGCCATTGCCGCCGTCATGGGGGCTTACCTGGTCATGTTTCCCCGGTCGCGGGTACGGGTATTATTTTTAATCTTTCCGTTTCACATACCCGCTTTTATATTTTTGGGGCTCTGGATCTACTTTCAACTGGAAAGCGGGATCGGCTCCCTGCAAATGCGGGGCGAACAGATCGGAGGAGTCGCCTACTGGGCCCATATCGGAGGTTTTGTTTTTGGTGTATTGTACGGCTTTTACTACCGGGCTGCGCGGAGTATGCCACCTTTCGGAAAACAAAGGCTGGACCACGAAATTGGGTAATAGTTTATAGTTTTTAATTGGTTTAGCACGTTCGGTTTACCGTTTCGCGTGCAGCGTTTTTTTGCAGATCAAGGATTTAACCCTACCCTTCGCTCTTGCGATGGGTGCAAAATCCTGATCCATGCGATGCTGTTTCGTTTCTTTTTTTAGCCTGTTTGTGCTTTTTCCGCAAGGCGTCTTTTCGCAAAACTCCATTGATACATTCGGTAACGCCTGGATCCGTGAAGGGCAAACCTACGTCCGGTTAGCCGTTGCGGACGATGGCCTTTACCGGATATCCTCGTCCAGTTTGGAGGAAGTGGGTGTGCCCGTTTCCGAAATTCCGGGACATGCTTATCAGTTGTTTCGCCACGGACAGGAAGAACCGCTCTGGATCAGTAGCGGGGAGAAACCGCTGGGACCGGCCGACTTTGTCCAGTTTTTCGGACGGCGCCCGCGGGGTGAACTCGATGCGTTGCTTTTACCGGAAAGCGGGACTGGCTTGAATCCCGAGCTCAGCTTGTATACCGATAGCACCTTATATTTTCTAACCTGGTCGGTTCACGGCTCTACCGCATTGCGTTTTTCGCATCCCTCGGCCCAAAATGGTAATTGGCGGGAATCGGTTACCGTAGTGCAAACCCGGGTTTTCCGGGAATCCTTTATGCAGCCCAATTACCAGTCCTATCTGCACGACTCCCGTCTGGAGTCAACTGAAGGGTTCGGCAGTATGCACCAGTTTCGGCACCAATGGGATTTCCCTGCTCCTGGTTATCTGCCTGCTCAAGGCCCGGCAGAACTTACCATCCGCTACGTAACTCAATCCGATGTGCCCGGGCGGATATCCTTTAGCACGAATGGAAAAAGATTAGCGACCTCCTTCCCGAAAAAAGCCTGGAACGTGCAGGAACTTACCATGCCGGTATTACCATCTGGAAACCGGCTTGCTTTTTTTGCGGAAGCAAAAGGAGGGCGCGTGACCCTGGCTTTCGCCAAAATTCAGTATGAACGATCGGTAAACAGCCTTAAAACAGCGGCCAGTCCCACACGGGTGCTTGGTGATTCTATGTCCAGAACCATGGTTTCCGCCGGTGGGATCTGGGTTCAACCCGACCGGGGATGGCAAATAGAAGGGGACACCATTACGGTTCCGGCCAGCAGTGAGCCTTGGATTTTCCAACCCATCTCCACCATTCGGTGGATCATCCCCACCGGTGCCACAGCACCACCTCCCCTGCCTGGTCATCGGGCCAATTACCACCTGATCGGCCCATCCCGGTGGCTGGAACCAGGACGAGCCGGCGATGCCCTGGCTATTTACCGAAGCTCTGCAGCAGGTGGAGGTTTCCGCGTACAAACCTGGCCTCAGGAGGAACTCGCCTTCTGGTTCGGATACGGGTACGAGCACCATCCCATCGCCTATCGGCATTGGTCGCGGTGGCTATTTAAGCGCGGACAAGCAGACGGCATGGTCGCATTGCTCGGCAAGACGCTTACCTACCCAAACCGACAGGAATTGAAAGATAAGTATCCCGGTCCGCCCACATTTGGGCACCCGGGTAGTGACTACCTGTTGTTGCAAATGACGGATACCCCGACTTCTCCATCTATCGGGCGAATAGCCGCCCGTACAGAGGAGGAACTGCGTGCCTACCTCGAAAAAGTACAACACTACGAGGCACTATTCCGGGAAGCCGCGACAACCGATCGGCATTATTGGCGCAAACGGGTCCTGCACATTTCGGGCGGACGGGGCAGCGAGCGGAGGCGTTTTGCGGCCTTGCTCGATCAGCTTGAGCGCACGCTTTCGCAAAATGGTTACGGTGCGGAGGTAATCAATACCAGTAAAGAATCGGATCAACCGGTCGATGTGTCGGTTGCACAGAAAGCCATTGATGCCATCAACGAAGGAGTGGGCATCAAGACATTCCTGGGACACGGCGCGGTAGTTAACACCGATATTGGATTAGACGACCCAAGCCTGTTCGAAGCAACCGATAAAACGGGTCTGTTTTTCTCTCTGGGATGCAGTACCGGTAATCTATTTACCGTCCAGGAGAGTATCAGCGAGCGGTTTGTTCTGGCACCCGACCGGGGTGCCCTGGCCTACATTGCCTCCGCGGGGGTCGGCAGCGACTACGATCAATTTACCTATACCCGTTTATTTTACGAAGCACTGGGAAGTACCTGCTTTACTTGTCCACTCGGAATTATTATGCGGGGGGTACGACAGCAATTTGAAAACGACACTTCCAGAATCCGTCAAATACTGACCCAGCAAATGACCTTTCACGGTGATCCGGCACTACGACTGCAGGTCAATGATACGCCCGATTATGCGCTGGATGCCGCTACCGCCCGAATGAGTACTGATCAATTGACGGTCACATTGAACATAAAAAATCTGGGTCGCAACCGGCCTGATACGATCCCGGTTCAGTTAAGGGTGGTCTCGCCTTCCGGCAAAAACATTACCTACGACACCCTCGTGGTAGTTTCGGGACACCTCAATCTGGACTGGGCCATCCCTTACCCTGATCAGCCAGTCAGCGGAGCACTTACGCTTTACGCTATTCTCGATCCCGACCAAAGGTTGGAGGAGGTTACGCACGAGAACAATGCGTTGCTCCACCCTATACAGGTGGAGGTCCGCTCTTCCGGTCCGGCCGCTTTATTCCCGCCTGACGATTGGGTCGTCACGGATACCATCCCGGAGTTGTGGGCTTCCGTGGACGACCCGTTTGCGGCCAGGGTCCATTATCAGTTTGAGGTGGACACGGTTCCTGATTTTAGCTCTCCCTTTCGGAAAAAATGGACGGTGAGTGGAGGTAGTGCAGTGGGATGGAAATTAGAGCATGTCCCCGAAGCGGCCAGCGTACTATTCTGGCGGGTATATTCACCCCATAATAGTCCGGATGAGCAGCCCGTACACCGTTTCACCTATCGGCCCGCCAACCCGGGGGGCTGGCAGCAAGCTCACCCTCTGGCCTTTCGGCAAAACACAAAGCATGGCCTGGTGACGGATTCTACCGGTTGGAACCTTGCCAGTCGCCCGGTGGGTATACTGGCCATGTCAGTTAGTCAGGCCCCGGTTAGCAGTGACCGTTCCCGTTTGTTTCTCGACAATGATAGTGTGGACAAAGTACCCCACGGGCAAGCTTCTCTTACTTGTTATGTTTTTGATAAGAAATCCCCTGATGTCTGGACGAGCAAAACCTATTCCGTATTATCCTCCGATAGCCGACAAGCCCTGGTCAACGATCTACGAGCTTACCCGGCAGGAACGCCCATTCTCCTGATCGGTTATGTCCGAAAAGGCTATTCGTACACCGTTCATTCCTGGTCAGGTCTGCGGTCGTATCTGGAGCATCAGGGAGCCACACAACTGGAACGATTAACCATAGCTGGTAGTGCTCCCTATGCCTTCGCATTTCGCAAAGATGAGGGAGTATTAGGCGAAATTCCCGTGCCCGATACACCGGCAACCCGTGCAAACCTGTTGTTCGACCTGCTCTTTCCGGTACAAAAGGGTACAATGGTCAGTCCCCGCATTGGTCCGGCGAAAGCATGGCGATCTTTATTCCTTTCCATGGCAGACTCCCTCTGCAACTACCAGCAATTAAACCTTTCGGTTTTGGCGAAAGCCGCATCGGGAGACACCCTGAACCACGGAACCTGGCCCATTCCTAATTGCAGCACTACCATTGATCTGAGTGATATCGATGCCCAAAGGTGGCCCTACCTACTTTTGCAGTACGAGGCCAAAGGCAGCCTGTTGCCCATAGCATCCTGGACCGTGGATTACGATCCGGCAACGGAGTTAGCACTAGCAGATCTTTCTTTACCCGATACCATTTGGCCGGGGCAACCCGTCTCATTAACCGGAAAAGTCTTGGCCTTTCCACCGGATCGGAGAGCTATTCCGGTCAGGCTTTCTCTCCAAACTCTGACACCTGGATTGCGGATCACGGATACTCTGGAGGCACCCGCAACCTTTAGCCTTCCTTTAGCCACCAACCATCTGCCCGGCAAATGGCCACTACAGGTCCGTGTATCGCCCTTGCGCCCGGAGTACCCGGAATGGATCAGCCGTAATAACCGGGCAGAAAAAACGGTAACGGTCCGTCAGGACAGCGAGGAGCCTACCCTGCTGCTTTCCCTGGATGGACGCACGCCAGTACCTGACCAGCAAGTGGGAAGTGAACCGCTCATCCGGATACACATGATGGACAGAAACCCCTACGGACTGATCAGCGATACCGTACTCATCAGTATACAACTTGTCTTTCCCGACGGCACCAAACGACCAATCCCGCTCAACCATCCATTCGTCGACCTCACCCCGGTAAACCATCCGGGGGATACCCTGGCAATAACCTTAAAGCTCCAGTTAGCGCAACGTGGACAATACACCTTGCTAATCACCGGGCGCGATCGGTCAGGGAATGCCGTCCGTTCCGGGCTCTCCTTTTTGGTTGGAGAAGGACGACCGCCTCTTTCCCTGAGACCTTTCCCAAATCCATTTTCCAGTCGGATCCGGTTTGCGTATACTTATCGCGGACTGGTCAAAGTTACCACTGTACGGATGGCCATCGTGAATAAGGCAGGACAAGTGGTTCGTCAGGTTACGGCGGAAGAATTCGGCCCCCTTTTCCCCGGCGAACATTTGTCGGATTGGGTTTGGGATGGAAAGGACGAAGCTGGGAAAGTGGTACCGGATGGGATATATGGGTACCGATTAGAGTGGGCGCCGGACCCCGTATTTGGTACGGCAAGATCGCTGGAAAGGGTCAGCGGGATATTGGTTAAAATGCATTAGGACTGTCCTCTTGGTACAACTTCTTCTCACGGATCACACGGCAAGGATTACCCACAGCTACGGAATTGGGAGGAATGTTGTTAGTAACTACCGCGCCAGCTCCGATAATCACGTTTTCGCCAATGGTGACGCCGGGTAATACCACTGCATTTGCACCGATCCAGACATGATTACCGATTCGAACGGGAGAATGCCGGGTTGACCGGCGGTAGTCCGTCTCGACGTGGTTGGCGGTGACGATCACCACGCCGGGGGCCAACCGGACATTATCGCCCAGAACCAAGCCATTGACCGCATTGATATAGACACCGGGCGAGTCACCGGGATCACAGCAAACACCCTTTTGTATCCGGCCCGGATGGTGAATCCGCGAGGTAAAATGGACCGGCCATTCGGCAGTGCCATTGTACCGCAATACCTTTTGCCAAAAGGCATAGCGCCACAACAGGTAACATAAAGGCTGATAACCTTGCCGTGGTCGCACATACTGCGGGTATAACCAACGAACCAATGGCATCAGGATCCAATGATCGGCCTTATATAACAGGGGTTTATACCGATGCCAACTCATGTTGCTGCAGGTATTGGGTGAAACGATGGAGTAGCCAAAGATAGCCAAGGCCGCCGCCCGTCGAGTAGACAAGCAAAAAAACCTCGAAGGATTGAGACACATGGCCTGTGCCCGTGCTGAGCAAGGACCACACGAAAAGAAACCCGTTAAACACGAACGTCCAGTTAGTTTTCTGCAGAAGAGGTGCCAGACCGCTGATGGGCGAAAAAAAAGTTTTCCCCAGGTACAGAGGCAACATCAACAGCAGCACGCCCCCTAAACCCTTCCATTCGGTGGGTAATCGGGACTGTGTCAATACCAGTGTCAAAATCAGCAAACACCAAACAGGTAGCACCAGTACTGACAAACGGATAACAACCCGGCGGGCATCCGCCCGGATCACCGGCCAGTCACCAATTTGCAACCGCTCTCTTGTCCGATGAAGGAATGGGCTGCGCACCCCAGCGACCAAAGCTTGCAAAGGTTTCCCTAAAAGCTGTTGGGCCAGGAAAAAATGAGCGGCTTTTTTTGGCCCGAAACAGGGTAGTAGAAGGAGGGGTTGAATATGCCGTGCCAGTAACTGCACACCCCGTCCTCCCAGATCGGGATAGATGATCGGCCAGTACGAACGAAATGATCGCCAAAAAAGGCGATCCAACCGTAAGCAATGACGAGCCTGCCAACAAAAGTAACCTCCAAGGCCACCCAAGGTCAAGGCGTATCCCACCATCAATCCTGTTGACGGAAAAGGGAAAAAGCATAATCCCTGCAAGATGGCCATCAGCCCATATTGACGGTGCCAAAGTCGGCCAAGTTTCCCGTAATCGCCCATACGGGTGTACCATTCTTGCTGGATCACCAGGACTCCCTGTCCCCACACCGCCAGCGTAAGCCAGTGAGTTGCAATCGGAATACAACCCGCCAAACCAGGGAGATGCAGCAGCGCGCCTACCAGAATGGCCGAACCTGTCACCAGGACCAAGCAACCCGAGAACAGGCGGTTGGCTCTGGCACTATCATCAGGCAGCAACAGGGCTGCCTCAAATCCAAGACAGGATAGCAACCCGCAAATATTGACCACGCCCAGGAACAACGCAAAGGTACCGTAGGCCGCTGCACCGTAAACCTGAGCATAGCCGAGAGTAGCTACCCAAAGAACTATTTGACCGGTCAAATGCCCCCTGAGCAGTACCCGCTGCATTCCCAATTCCATGCGAACACGAGGTAGCTTTTTCATATGGTCACCAATTGGGATTCAGGTACCGGCCAGACGCTATCGCCCATACACGCTAATTCCCGGTAACTAAAGGCTGGTTTTTCGTGACCAGTCAGCCATCGCTGGTAGGCTTTGCTGAGTTGACCGGCAATCCGAAGGGGAGGGTCAGTCGCCCGGCACCAATAAATGCCGGGGCGGTTTCCCAACAATTCAAACAACTCTTCATCCCAGCCTCTTATCATCACCAGCACCGGGCGGCGGGCAGCCAGGTACTCAAACAGCTTACTGGTAAGGATTCCGGTGAGTGCTGGCGATGCCCAGGTGAGTAGGATATTCATGGCGGCCGTTTGTTGCATGTGCAGGGCATCGGCATGGGAAAGCATTCCGTGGCTATCCGACCAATCTTCTAAACTGAACCGGGCAATTCCTTTTTGCCAAAAGGCAGTATCCTTACCGGCGTATTGGAGATGCAGATGATGCAATGGTATGAGGTCGTAATCCAGTGCGCACCGAATGCCCGCCAGTAAAGGCTGGGGATCCTGAAGTTCCGGATGGAGTGACCCGGTGTAGGACAAGGTGAATACAGGTGAGGGGCTGGTCCCATCGTCCCGTACGGGCACGCGCACGCCATTGCGCACAATGCGAACGGGACGGCCGTAGCGCTGCAGTTCCTCTTGCAGGCCCCGGGAAACGGTCGTCAGCTCGTCCGCTTTTCGCAATAGCCAGCGGTTTATGACATGCTGTAAAGCAGGCCACCAGACCGATCGCCGGATGGGATCCACGTGCAGATCACGGTAATCAGCCGTCCAGTGCAAACGTGAAAAGCGTTGTTTCAACAGATAGGCGATGACATGATCGGCCAGCGGGCGGTAGGTCGATAAAAGGTGGGTTATTTTCCGCTCGCGGATCAACCGGCAGCCACGCAGGTATCCCTGCAGGATATATAACAGGCCGCCGTCGCCCAGCAGGAAACACCACGGAAAACTATTGGTCAGTCGTTGCAGCCACCGGCCCGGAAAGGAGCGGGTCCACCGGGCCGGCACGAAATTCGTTTTCCCGGAGCGATGCCGTGCCCGTAAACCGCGCCAATCCAGGGTAGGAAGCTCGATCAGGTTCGGGCAATGTGTTTCCAGGGAAGCATCGGTATCCAGGTAACGGCCGTTGATGGATGTGAACACCCAAACCTGGTCAAAGCGCGAACGGGATTTCTCGTAAAAATACTTCATCCGGTGGGCTCCCGGCACCTGTACGGGCGGGAATTGGTAGTAGATAAGTAGTAACCGATCAGACATGGATGGGCTGGATTTGGGGTGAGCAAATTTCTGCGATAGCCCGGAGGTACTGGTCTGTGACCTGATCGTCCCGAAAACGACGGGTAACCCGTTGGCGGGCGGCTTGCCCCATACGGGAAAGTGTTTCCGGCTGCATGGTCGCCGCTTGCCGGATAATCTGGGCCAGACGCAGAGGTGCCCGTGGTGGAACACGCCAACCACACGACAAGTCAACCGACTCAGCACAACCCGGAACAGTGGTGGTCAGAACGGGTCGGCCAACGGCCATCGCCTCCAGGACGGCACGTGGCATTCCTTCAGAGTGAGACGGCAATACAAATAAGTGACATGCACGCAAATAGGGTCGCACATCGAGCTGGTGCCCGTGGTAGGTGGCGAGTCCTGATTTCTCCCATTCCTGTATATCGGTCACCGGAATGGCTTGCGGATGACCGGGCACCAGCGGCCCTATCAGCATACAATCGACCAGGATACCTTCTTCGCGCAGGATACGGAGGGCACCTATCAAGTCGCTGATCCCTTTGGTCTCGATCATACGGGCGACGCAGGTGATCCGGAATGGTTGCCTGTCCGGTAAAGGTGCTTGCGCAAAATGGTGTACATCAACCCCGGAACCAGGAATCACGACCGACTGCTTAAAGTTTATGATCCCTTTTTGATGAAAAAACCGGCGATCGTCCCGGTTGTGGAAAAGCACCCGGTTTTTTTGCCGAAAGGCCAGGAAATATCCGAACTGCAAAATCCAGCGTAGCCAAGCTCCCTGCATAAATCCGTGCCCTAAACCGGTCACCGTTGGGATGGTGGGAATACCTACCAGGTCAGCTGCCAGACTGCCGTAAATATTCGGCTTAGCTGTAAAGGAAAGGATTATATCAGGTCGCAGCCGACGGAACTGTTGATACAATTCTCCAAAAAACAGGGCATCCCGGTGGGGAAAGCGGGCATAGGGCCGGAAATGCTTCATCGCTATAAACTGATCGTAGGCCGTCTCGGGAATGCGATCTACCCAACCATCGTCTGGTGCCAGCAGCAAGATGCGGCAACCACGGTTTCGCAGTGCCCTGATCAGGGGTTGCCGGAAGAGGTACAGATTCCAGCCACCGTTGGTTACGAGGGCAACGGTGAGCGGCTTAAAGGTCGTCAGATATTGGGTCATGACGCAGGTGTTTAGGTATTCAAATAGGAAAGAACCACTACGGAGTTCCACCGGATTACTGCGTCAAAGTACTGGGTTTCGGGCAATGCTTTTTTGGCGAAAGCCCGGGGAAGCCCCCCGATCTCCCCATCATAAAAAACTGTATACCAACCTACTAAACCGTATAAAAAACCTTAACCCACGTGATCTCCTACCCTACAAATTTGCAAAAGTGTCATCCAACGGGGATTGGGCATCCCCTAACTTGCAGGGTATGAACGAGATTGTTTATCGAAATTCCAATGCTATGAAACTACAATGCCTCCTTTACTTCGGACTGCTATTATTGACTAGTTGTGAGCAACCGGTAGGGATTGATATCCCTCCATCGCGGCAATGGACGATAGAGGAACTCATCGCCGACCTGTCAAAAACCGTAGATGAAGTAATCGAAGAGGAGATTCACATCGACCGCCTGGAATCCAAGGCTCATTCCCAGTCTGATAATCCAGCTTCGGGTGAGGAGGAAGACCAACACGTGTTGATACAACTACAGACCATTTACGCCCGCATCACCCGTGTAGTCGACGGCGACAACCGGGATGCGTTCATGTACCTGGTGCGGCGAATGGCCATGCGTAAGGCACGGGCTATTTCCCAGCATGTACCTATGGACCTGCGGCCCGAGATACTTCGCATCCACGACCAACACAGCGATCAATCCTGGGCGAGCTACAACCATTGTGCCCGGGAAATCCTCCCGGGCGAAAAGCCCGATTGTGTGGTCGACTACGTCCGGGAAGTAGTACAGACCCTAAGTCATTTTACCGAACAAACGGCTATCCCTTCATACCCTTTTTAATGCTGTCTGCTTACTGATGCTCCCAACGGGTGGGGAGTGTGTGTTCCGGTGATGTTTATCCTTCCTTTTGCTTTCCCATCTCGACACTTTGCCACCTGAGCTTTGAGAGGGCCCCTTTTGAGAGTGGGGGGTCCTCTTTTTACCACTTAGGCACTTAGAGCACTTAGCCTTTTTTACCACTTAGGCACTTAGAAACACTAAAAATTATGACGAAAAAAACGGTGAATGATTTGGCGTACAGGGTGATTGGGTGTGCTATTGAGGTACACAAACAGCTGGGACCAGGTTTACTCGAATCCGTCTATGAGCGTTGCCTGGCCGAGGAGTTTTTGTTTAGAAATATTAGCTTCGAAAGGCAGGCACATGTCCCGATTTACTACCGGGGCAGAAAATTAGCCAAACCACTTCGAGTTGATTTTTTGGTAAGCGATAGTATAATAGTTGAATTAAAAGCGGTTGAAAACCTTTTGCCGGTGCATCAGGCTCAGTTGCTATCCTACATGCGGTTAGGTGCAAAGCCAAAGGGGTTATTAATAAATTTTCACTCCGAAAACCTCGTTAAGGCTTCCGTACATTTAGTCAATGAATATTTCAGAAATCTCCCTGACGAATAACCTTGTACACTAAGTGTCCTTTGTGCCTGAGTGGTTTAAGGACCCCACTATCCCCTTGATCTCCTGCTCCCTGCTCTTCGGGTGAATCAATAGCACATCGCCCTCATCCACAATAATATAATCATCAAGACCAGTGATCACTACTTGCTTGCCGGCTGGGGTACGAACCAGGGTGTTTGTGGTCTCGGATAGATGTACCCGGTCACCGGTGACGGCGTTCCCATGCTCGTCCTTGGGTAATTCGGCGTGGAGCGATGCCCAGGTGCCCAGGTCAGACCAACCGAAATCACTGGGTAAAGTATAGACGTTATCGGCTTTTTCCAGGATAGCATAATCGATGCTGATATTGGGCGTGGTGGGATAGGCTTCGTTGATGAATTCGGCTTCTTTATCGGTGTTATAGGTGTCGGATCCGGCTTTAAGGATACGGTGAATGTCCGGGGCATGTTTGGCAAAAGCCGTTAAAAGATGTTGGACCTTCCAGATAAAAATACCGGCATTCCAGAGATACTTTCCGGAGTCAAGATATTTTTTAGCGGTAGCGTGATCAGGCTTTTCCCGAAAGGAAGCTACTTTTCGAATGGCTCCCTCCACTGCATCACCTGCCTCGATGTACCCATAGCCCGTATCCGGACGGGAAGGCTGAATACCCAGCGTAAGTAGTGCATTGTTTTTTGCCGTAAAGGCGAGTCCCTTTTTCACCGTCTCCAGAAAATCCGCTTCCTGCAAAATGATGTGATCCGACGGCGCAACGATCAAATTCGCCTCGGGGTCAAGAGCTTGTAACTTAAAAGCCGTATATGCCACGCAGGGTGCCGTATTATTGCGGGAAGGTTCCCCCAGGATTTGGGCATCGGTCAATTCGGGTAAATGTTCCCTGACCAGATCCCGGTAGCGTTCGTTGGTAACGATATAGATGCGCTCGGCCGGAGTGATATGCAGGAACCGCTCGAAGGTCATACGGATAAGCGACTTTCCGGAACCGAGAATATCAAGGAATTGCTTGGGACGTTCCGTTCGACTGGCCGGCCAAAAACGGGAACCAATTCCGCCGGCCATGATGGCTACGTAGGGAGTGGACATAGTTTGGGGATTCGATTTATGCAATTGTACGGAAAAAATAGGTACAGGTTTGAGGTTTGAGGTTTGAGGTTTGGGGTTTGAGGTTTCCTTCCTTCGTCCCTTCGGACTCCGGCGGGCGGGGAAGGTCTGGGGTTTCCCTCCTTCGTCCAAACGGGCCTCGGCGGGCGGCGTACTTTTACGGCGAAGGTACCGGGGACACTAAAAATCGTAATACTGATTCTGCAAGGCCGTGCGGAGGCCAACAAAGAAATACGTCGTATTGGTGGTCGTGAGCTGGTTGGTTTCGGGGTCGAAATCGCGCAGGCGAACCCCCGCTTCGAATCGCAGATTATAGCTGGGGTTAACGATCCAGCCGGCCCGTATATCCGTGTACAGGGTGGTGGTACGGACTCCCTGCAGTGTCTCGTTGCCGTATTCCTGCTCGCGGGATTCGTACCCCAGCAGCACCTGGCTACCCCAATTTTCACCGGGCGGATCGAGGCCACGCCAACTGTACTGGAGGTGCGTTTCCGCAAAAAAGCGGCCGCGGTAGTAGTTGGCGATTAATATGATCTCGCGGAAGTTAGCTCCCAGGGGATGGGCAAGCGCCTGGTTGTAATGAGCATAGGCCATATCCCCCTCTGCGTGCGTATAGGTGTACGGTCGCGCAAAATTGAATTCGCCCTGTAGGAATAGACCGGGAACCGGCTCCAGCAGTTTGACACCGAGCTGTACCGTGTATTTATTCGCCCACCAGCCATCGCCGGCGGTGATTTCCGAGAATTTGAATTCATCCAGGCCGATCTGGCCGTAGAGGCGAATGCGGTCACTTAGCTTATAGTGAATGTTCATCCCCAACAGCACATTACCTGCTTCGGAGCCCAGGGCGAATTCGACCGGGCGGTAGAAAATGACGGGCACCAGATAGTCCCACTCCAGGCCCCGGGTTCCGGCACTATCAGCGTAGACTACCGTTTCGTACAAGCCTACGCGCCAGCGATCGCCGATATTGACCGAGAGGTGATGGGCAACCATGTATTTTCGCCGGTAGCTATTATCCGGGTTTTGGTAGCGAACGTCCCTGAGCTGAGTGTAGAGGTTGGTATACTGGATACGCCAGAAGTTGGACTGGATACGGAAATAAGGATAATTGAAGGCGTTATCGGATAATAGAAACGACCGGTACCCATCGCCGATAAAGTTTTTGCCATAGCCCAACTGAAAGTTAAAGAAACGCCCCGGCTGGAAACTTACCGCACCACTGACGTAGGCAAAATCACGTCCGCCGGGTTGATTACTAATGCCTTTAAAATCACCCTGCCCGGGGGTGACACCGGGACCGCCGTAGCGATTCTGATTGGTCCATTCGTTGATGTACTGAGGAAAACGGGCCTGATTTTCGTAAAAATCGGAATAAAAGGCCACCTGGTCACCGATGCGTCCCTGGACGAAAAAACCTCGAGTGTTCACGTAGGGTGTATTATCGGGAGTGCGGGAGTCGTTACCCACCTGTAAATTCATGGTCGGATGCAGCTGAAAATCAAAGTCCGTGGTTTGCAGGTCGATCAGCATTTCGTTGAATACCTTACGCCCAAGCCAGGTGGAGTCGGCAAAGCGACCACCCAGGCGTTGCCTTTTGGCGAAAGCCGAACGAATCCCCGCATACTGAAAGGGGTTCAGCGGGTACATCCCCTGATGGTGACTACTGTCGGACCGGACCTCGATCTCGGTCTGCAGCCGTAAGCGAAAATCGTAATTGACGGGAAGGAAATCGGCGTTTTGGGCAGTTGCTTGCCCGATGGTCAGTAGTAACAGGGGGAGTAGGATACGTTGCATACCCGAAAGATACGTAAGTCGGAAATCGGAAATCGGAAATCAGAGGTATTTTTCCTTATTCGCGCAAGTATACGCTGAATTGCTTCAGTTGTCGCTGATGAAAAATCTACCTAAATCTGCTTTCCTTCGGCGGGGTCGGTTTTCGTCGTATTCGTAGATCAGTCGTCCCAATCGCTTGAGGAAGGGGAAGCCTATCTCATCGTATTCGTAGACGCCGTCATTGAATATCTCATTTTCATTTACGTGGATGTTGACCGCCACGATGAATTCGGTACCCGTTTCGGGATTGGCGATGTAGGCTACGTCGGTGAGGAAACCGTAGGCATCTCCTACTTTATTCAGCAGGCGAATTGGTCCCTCGATCCGTCCTTTCTTGGAACCGTAATACAGGAATTTGACGTAGGCATCCCAGTCGGCCAGATCCGGGTAGGCCGGATAATCACTTTCGCGAGGAAGCATCCGCATATAACGATACAAGAATTGGTAATCGTCGGGGGTCAGATTGAAGTGTTGCCGGGCCGGAACCGATTCCGGGAACAGTAACACCTTCAGCATATCGTGGAGATCGGGGAGGGATACGTAATTTTTATATCTAAAATCAAAGGGATCCTCAATCAGTTGACCTTCACCATCGGTATACCCCTGCCCCCGGACCTGGTTGCGCAGATTCCAATCCGGGTACCATTTGCTGTACACCTCGTTTTGAAAATATGCCAGCTCATCGCCGTCGTACAGGCTGACCGGGTTCGTGAGGCGGTTGCCCAGGGTGTCGTAGCCGCTTACCGATAAGCGATGAATGATCCGGGTACGAGTGAAGCCCTTGCTATGCAATTGCTCGTTGAGGTACCCTTGCCCCAGAAACTCGTACAGCCGGTTGTAGGCATCATTATCGCTGACTAAAAAGATCTTTTTGATGTAGTGCTCGATGGAGGGTTCCCCGTTTTGGGCGCTGGTATCCTGCTCAACCGGCGTTTGGGGAGAAGTGGCTGCACCGGTAACCATTCGGTCTCCCCGATCCAGACCGCGAATGCGCAAGTCGTTCAGCTTCTCCAGCGCCAGGGCGGCGGCCGGCATCTTTACCGTACTGGCCGGATAAAAATACAGGTTGGTATCCAGACCAAATGTATAGGTCTTAAAACCCGGTACATTTTTACTATCCCGATCGATGCGGGTGTACATCACCTGTACCTGATGCGCGGGATTGGAGGCCACCATCCGCAGGCTGTCATCTTCCAGAATGATGCGTTCCAGGGGGTTCTCCTGGCTTACGCAAAAAAAAGGAAGCAGCAGGAGTAGAAGTTGTAACCAACGTTTTTCTTTCATACTCGAAGCAATCTTTTTCAGGGGCTTAGGAAAATCAAACCTCAGCCTCAACCTGACCGTTTTTCCATCCTTACCACCAAAAGGTACTCAAAAGAAAAATTCCTGCCTATTTTTGGCCATCTTATGGCTGAATCCTTTCAAATTTCTGTACCGAAGGGTACGTTCCAGGTACATGAGTGGGGGCAAGGTCCCTCCGTAGTGGTAGCTTTGCATGGCTTTCGCCAAAATAGTCAGGCTTTCGCCAAAATGGCCACGACCTTGCCGGCCGGGAGTACGCTTTTTGCACCGGATCTGCCCTATCATGGAGGTACACAGTGGCACGCTCCTGAATATAGGCCGGAGGATCTCGAGTTACTTATTACCGCACTCCTTCGGCGTAAGCAAGCCAAACACTTACACATGGTTGGCTTCAGCCTCGGGGGGCAGTTAGCTACAGGTCTGTCCATACGTAACCGGTTGCCGATTGAGCGCCTGACCTTACTGGCTCCGGATACGCCCAAAACGACATGGGGTTGGTTTACCTTTGGTATGCCTTATCGTTGGCGGCTGACCACAGAACGGCTGTTCGACCGGGTCGGGGGGCGTATGTGGTGGGCCGACCGTCTGTTTCGCTACAAGATCATCGATCGCTTTACCCTTACCTTTCTGAACCGCAATCTCGCTGATGCACGACGCCGGAAAAACCTCTTTGGTACCTGGCGGGCACGGGCTCATTTTCCCTTTTCGTTTCAAAAGGTTCGTGACCTGCCCATTCCCGTACGGGTCATCCTGGGTGAAAAAGACACCCTTGTCCCCGCTAAAAAACTGAAAAAGAAATTTCGCGGGTTAGATGTGGAGGTTGTGGAAGGAGGGCATGACCTCTTACGATCCACGGCTGACGGCTGACGGCTGACGGCTGACGGCTGACGGCTGACGGCTGACGGCTGACGGCTGACGGCTGACGGCTGACGGCTGACGGCTGACGGCTGACGGCTGACGGCTGACGGCTGACGGC
>JASBTH010000550.1 GCA_030148525.1 Saprospiraceae bacterium
TCGGCAACGTATTCCTGAACCTTCGAAGTCATGTTCTGGATTTCACGCCGGGCCTGAGCCAGTTGGCTTTTGTTGCGCAGTAAACCTTCGATTTGCGTTTTGGACTCCTTCAACTCACCTTTTTGTTTTTCAATCAGTGCGTTGAGTTCTTCATTACTACCCCGCATCTCTTCCAGTTCGGAGAGAGCTTCGTAGTATTCCTTCTCTAGTTCGGCTTTCAGCTGTTCGGACTCATCCAATTGTGAAGTAAGTTCCTTGTTTGTGTTAGCGGCACGGTTGCGGCCTACCAACAAAATCACGTTGACAATCAGCAAGACAGCAATAATAGCAACTGCGATTGGCAGTAACTTGCGTTGTGAATTTGACCCAGCATCTGTTGCCATGGTTAAAAGCTTTTTAAATGAGTAAAAATCAGTTTCTGGTTATAAACTCGTCCATCCGGCGAGTCGTCGGGCAGTTCAAAAATGGAAACGCGATGAAAATGGTTAAATTGTCTGTTGGATTACAAAAGAAACTCCTTTTCAACCCGGGTTATTCTACTTTTTAACGCCCGATTTACAGAAACCAATAACGTGATGATCGAGCAAATTGATATGGCAAAAGTATTATTCCTGGATGCAGAATGCGTTTCCGGGGTCGCTGCTTTTGAAGATCTTTCGGAAGACATGCAGGCCTTGTGGCGCCTGAAAAGCCGCCAGGTTTTACGTATTGATGAATCAGAACTCACCGAAGAGCTGGTGCGGGACAGCTACCAGGACCGCGCGGGCATTTTTGCAGAGTTCGGAAAGATCGTTTGTATTAGTGTCGGAGTAGCTTATTGGGACAAGGAAAATGACTGTGTTAAAGTTCGGTTAAAATCATTTGCCGACGACGATGAGGCAGCCCTGTTGCGGGCATTTGCGGAGCTCCTGGACCAATATTACAGCAATGTGCACCAGCAATTCATCTGTGGACACAATATTAAAGAGTTTGATATTCCCTACATCTGTCGTCGTATGGTGGTTCACGGCCTGGCTTTTCCCGCGCCCCTGCAAATTGCCGGCAAGAAACCCTGGGAAACCAAACACCTGCTCGATACCATGGAGTTTTGGAAGTTTGGTGACCGCAAGAACTTCACATCCCTGAAACTGCTGGCAGCCTTGCTGGGCTTCCCCTCCCCAAAGGACGATATCGATGGCAGTGACGTGGGGCGGGTATATTGGCAGGAACAGGATCTGCCACGGATCGCCCACTATTGCGAAAAGGATGTGCTGGCTACCATCCAACTATTCCGTCGCTTCCAACGCAAACCTTTGTTGACGGAAGATCAATACACCCACGTGGATGACAGGGGGTAGGAGGGAGGTCCACGGTTCACGGTCCACGGTTCACGGTTCACGGCCCACGGTCCACGGTTCACGGTCCACGGTTTACGGCCCACGGTTCACGGTTCACGGTCCACGGTTCACGGCCCACGATCCACGGTTTCTCGCCTACGCCCTGACGGGCTGCGGCGGGCATGAGGGTGCGCGAGAGGTCATGGACCTCAACCTGAATGTCAATCCTCATTACTCAACCTAAGCCTCAACCTCCTCTAATTTGCTGCTTGCTGTTCCGGGGGGAGGTCAATGCCCGTTTCCTGGATAAGCCATTTTTTATTGATTACCTCTTTGGTCTCGAAAACCTGGGAATGGAGTTTTTCCAGGCGTTCTATATACTCTTTTCGGGTATAGGTCGATTTGCTGTTCTTCAGGATGACCAGGCGTTTGGTAAAGCGCAGGAAATTGGTGTATCCTTTTTTCTGCACGGTGGTAATCTTACGGTTTCTGAAAATGAACAGACGGAAGGTTTCGATTAGTGAAAGAAGGGCCTCGATATCTTTCTTGGCGTAAAAAGTGCGGAGCAATAAATCATTACCGTTCAGGTGATACTTAATATCGGTGTACTGAACTTGGTTGAGGGTCTCAATGGTCTTATCGTAGAGTTTTTTATTGTAGTAGAGGTTGGCCAGGTTGTAATTGTAGGCGTTTTCCCGTTGGTGGGCCGGGATGTGGTTTTTGTATTTATTGATAAAGTTTTCAGTCCAGGCAAATTCCTTCAAGCCGCAAGCCAGGGTGGTGATATTTTTATAATCCCATTCATTGATGACTCCGTTGGTAAGTAAGATGCCACTGGTGAGTCCTTGCTTGTACAGTTGGAATAACTCCAGTTGATACGCATACTGGCCCTGATTGATCTTGCGGATACAATAGTTTTGGGAAAAAGAATAGAGGTCTTGTTGCTCGAGGGGTGATAATCTGTTGTAGCCACTTTGCATAATCTTTTTAAGCTCCTGATAGTACTCGGAGCTATCGTGCCGTAAGGTCAATAAGACATAATAGTAGAGCATGATGGATGAATCATCCACGTATTTAGCCAGATTCTTTTCGACGTATTCCAGTACCTGATCCAACAGGCTAAAGTTGTAGGTCGTATTCATCAGGAATTCGTGGGCGGTAAGGTGACAGGAGTTCCGGAGCTTTTCGAGAATGTAGTACTTGTCAAGGTGATCCATCATATGCTGCAGGCGGTCGGATTTCGACCGGTCGACATATTGCCCGCCGTAATAGCCGAGCATAAACTGAAGACGATACTTCGTATAGTAATAGTCTTCATTACGGTAAGGTATCTTTTCCAGCTTCTTGTGGAGGTTTTTGGCCCGGTTGGTAAAAAGATCGAATTGGTTTTTGGCGTAAGCCCAATTAACGGTGTGCAGATCTTCCTGAAAGGGCTGTTCTTCGTATTCTTGTTGGGCGAGGAATCGGTGTAAGAGCTTTTTGAGGTTCGACATGAGGTTGTAGAGCTTCTGCTCGTCGAATGCCTCGCCGGAGAACAATTTACCGAATACATACTCTTTTCCTAGTCGGGGCTTCTTGCGTTGGGTCTCTTTTACTATCAGGTGGAGCAATTTGCGGGTCGGTTCGTGCTGGTTGAAGTAGGGACTTTCGACGAATTGGGTGAATTTGTCCTGGTCTTTGCGCTCCATTTTAGAGATATACTGAACTATTTTGCTTTGTTCCATAGTAATTTTTTGGGGGTTAAAAATCAGAAACACGGAATTTTTTTATCGCAAAATGCTGTATTTTAGCCACTTATGTTTTTGTTGATCGGCTTTACTGATCCAGTAAGTTAGTGAATTGTACTTAGTAAAGTGCGACAATTGCAGCACATTTGTATTGAACGCAGGGGGAAAGCCCCCAACACAGCGACCTCACGCGACTCACTAAGCAAGTTATAATTCCTTGAAAAACGACGACCTTTAGACGACCACTACTAACAAATCGAAATCCCAGTGAAGGCCCCCCTTTGGGGGTCAAAAAAAACAGGTTATAATCTCATGAGTGCGTTGAAAGGGTATCGTAAATTTTATTTTCGGTACCCTTTTTTTTTCCAATCTAACCAAAAAAAAAGTTCGGCATTATCTACCGAACTTCTAATCAAGACAAGAATTTTTATAGCCTCTCAAGCACTTGTAGTTTAGTAATTCTTTCATTCGCTATTTGTCTTTTACGGAGCCCTCACTTCCAGGTTACAAACCGATTACATTTTTTTCTAGACTATTTCTTCTTTCCTACACCATACAAAAAATGGGCTTGATAGATTCTTCTGTGAGAATTCGTCAAGCCCATTTTTATTTTGCAAATATGCTTTAGCGGGATGAAATATTACTGAAGGTGTGGAAAAAGTGCAAATAGAAAAAAAATTAAAAAAAACGGGGCGATTTTGGACGAAAAATAGGCCTTAAAAAACCAGTAGATAAGGTTTTGTTTTGGCATAATAAACTGACTTGCAGTAAATTGTATTTTTTGAAGACCATAAAGGGGTGCCAGTAAATCCTTAAAATGTACTTCTAAAGTGGTAGAATTTGTAGCACATTTGTATTGTCAGCGGGAGAGAAAGATGTCCTGCAAAGAGAAAAGAAAAAGCATTCGCTGTATCAAAGCCGGAGGAATAGTACCGCGGCCGATACGAACAAATCATAATCAAGAAATATTCGGATGTCGAATGAGACACCGAATGGTATGTAGATAGCCTCTCAAAGCTCTTTTTGTAACCGGTTAGGTCTCCTGACCGGTTTTTTTATACCTTAGCGGCACGTTAAGAACGAGCCCAAGGTACATTAAAAGGGCTCATTATTCAAGCCGATGGCGCAAAAACACTGCCTGCCATGAATAAGCACCTCGTTGCTCCGTCCTTGCTGGCCGCAGATTTTTCCAAGCTTCCCGAAGAAATTTCCATGATCAATGAGAGTGAGGCCGACTGGCTCCACTTGGATGTAATGGATGGCCGATTCGTGCCAAATATCACTTTTGGCATGTTCATTATTGATGCTATTAACAGCATCTGTACCAAACCACTCGATGTCCACCTAATGATTGAGGATCCCGGAAGATACGTGGAAGATTTCCGCAAAGCCGGAGCTGATATCATTACCGTACACTACGAGGCATGTCCTCATCTGCACCGAACCTTGCAACAAATTAAGGATACGGGTGCCAAAGCGGGAGTGGCAATTAACCCACACACCTCTGTACAGTTACTGGAAGATGTACTGGAGGACCTGGACCTCGTTTGCCTCATGTCGGTAAATCCTGGCTTCGGAGGGCAAAAATTCATTTACCGGACCATCCCCAAAGTGCAACAATTGAAAGAAATGTGCGCCGTCCGGAACCTCGCTCCCCACATTGAGATCGACGGTGGGGTCGGTTTGCAAAATGCGGAAAAGCTGTTGCAGGCCGGAGCCAATGTGCTCGTTGCCGGAAGCAGCGTTTTTAAAGCGGAAGAACCCCCGAAAGCCATTCGTCAACTCAAAGACATTGGTGGCGAAGTCATGCGATTTGCCTGATTAAGGATGAGGTAACGTATACCACATGCCGTGGGTGGTCGTTTTCTTCTCGTAGTTTTTTCCATGATATGCTTTCGCAAAAAAAGATAGCTGCTTGATGCGCTCACTAGTTATAGTTCTGCTCTCCCTGTTCGCTGGTTTTGGGACGATTTCCGCTCAGGACCAGCCCCAAATAACGGGTATTGTCACCGATGCCCTTTCCGAGGAGCCGGTCGAATTGGTCACCATATATGTAGAGGGTAAAACGACGGCCGTAGAATCCGCCGAAAATGGGAGGTACAGTATCAATCTGCCTGCCGAACAATCCCTGGTCCTGATTTTTACGCGAATCGGTTACAAGGAGTCACGAATTGATATTGACCCCATGCCGGCCGGTTCTTCCCGCCAGATCGATGTAGCGCTGGCACCCCGTGAGAGTGACCTGGAGGTCGTAGTGCGAGCCAGTAAGCTACAGGAGGCGGGAATGATCCGGGAAGATGTGGAAGCCCTCAAGCTGATACCCACTACTTCCGGAAGTTTCGAAAGCCTCTTGCCATCTATTGCGCTGGGCACGAGCTCGGGTACCGGGGGTGAACTGAGCTCGCAATACAATGTTCGCGGGGGTAATTACGACGAAAACCTGGTCTACGTCAATGACTTTGCCATCTATCGACCGCAACTGATTCGCACCGGACAACAGGAAGGGCTCAGTTTCCCCAATATCGACCTCATCCGCGACTTGTCCTTCTCTTCTGGTGGATTTGAGGCTCGCTACGGCGATAAATTGTCCTCCGTACTGGACATTAAATACAAGCGTCCCGATTCCCTTCGCGGTTCGGTGAGTGCCAGTCTGCTGGGAGCTACCGCACACCTGGAGGGCAGCTTCGACGTGGGGGGCGATGGCTACCGAAAATTCCGTTACCTGGTCGGCGCACGCTACAAAACGACCAATTACCTGTTGGGAACCCTGGATGTCACCGGAGAATACGTGCCCAATTTCTACGACCTTCAGACCTACCTTACCTACGATATCAGCCGGGACCTGCAACTGGGGGTGCTGGCTAATTACAATCGGGCTGAATATAGTTTCCAACCGGTTTCCCGGGAGACGGGTTTCGGACTGGTTAATTTCGCCCTACAGCTGTTTTCGGTATTTGAAGGACAGGAGGTCGATGATTTCACCACGGCCCTGGGTGGGGTCTCCCTGACCTATATCCCCGACCGTTCCAAAAATCCACTGTTCCTGAAGTTATTAGGATCGACCTATCGGTCCGATGAAAACGAGCGTTTTGACATCATCGGTGATTACAGCCTGCGCCAAATTGAATCCAATCTTGGCAGCGGTGACTTCGGTGAGGTTCTGGCCGAATTAGGTACGGGAACCCAGCACAACTACGTACGCAATTTCCTGGATATAGAAGTGCAAAACCTGGAGCTTAAAGGAGGACTTGAATTACAGGTAGGACATAGCGATCCGGAGGTTACCTCTTCGCATTTCCTGCAGTGGAGCACCAAGTATCAAAGAGAGTTGATCGATGACCGCATCAACGAATGGGAACGCCTCGACTCGGCCGGTTACTCCCTGCCCTTCGATCCCCGGGAGGTACAGCTCTTCAGTGTACTGAAAACCCGCAATCAGCTCAACTCTAATCGTTTTACCGCCTATTTTCAGGATACCTACACCTTCCGGAACGAGCGTAAAGCCGAGTGGAAATTGTCGGCCGGGGTACGTGCCTCTTATTGGGACCTCAACGACGAACTGTTCCTTTCTCCCCGGGCCCAATTGTTATACAAGCCTTTGGAAAGCGGTCGGGACATAAGTTACCGGCTGGCAGCGGGGGTTTATAACCAATCGCCCTTTTACCGGGAATTGCGACGTCCTGACGGAACCGTCAATACCAACCTGCAATCACAGAAGTCGGTTCATATCGTCGGTGGTATGACCCTGGATTTTTACCTCGGTAAAAATAATCCCAAAAAATTTCGCTTCATCACGGAAGCCTACTACAAAAATATGTGGGACCTGGTGTCCTACGATATCGACAACGTGCGGATCCGTTACTCAGGCGAAAATGACGCTACGGGTTACGTGACGGGCATCGACTTCCGCCTCAACGGGGAATTTGTTCCCGATGCAGAAAGCTGGATCAACCTGTCTTTCCTTCGCGCCCGGGAATCGCTCAACGATGTACAGCACCTGGAGCGGGAAGTAGGCGAAGAAGAAGGTACGCCGGTCGACGACGTGCCCCGGCCTACTGACCAATTGATGACCCTGTCCGTTTTTTTTCAGGATTACCTGCCCAAGAATGATCGCTTTAAAATGCATCTAAACTTTACCGTGGGCACCGGCCTGCCTTTCGGTCTGCGCGGCAATAACCAGGTGTATCGCAACACCTATCGCTTCAATCCCTACCACCGGGTAGATATAGGGTTCTCGTTTCAATTATTCGATCAAGAAATGCGTCAGCAAAAGCCCAACCACTGGCTGGGCTTCACACGAAATGCCTGGGCCAGCCTGGAGGTCTTTAACCTTATGCAGGTCCAGAACCAGGCCAGCAATACCTGGATTAAAACGGTTTTCGAACAGCAATATGCCATTCCCAATTACCTGACTTCCCGTCGGATCAATCTGCGACTCCGTTTTGACTTTTAGTGCCAATGGAACGGCTTGTCAAACATCCTTCCAAACAAGCTGTTCCTATGTTGCTGCCTGCTATTGAGTAAGCATCCACTATCTTTAATCGAACAAAACTTAAAACTGAGAAGTATGAAACGCAAAGCGAATGCCCAATGGAAAGGGACCGGAACGAAAGGGGAAGGGATTTTGAATGGCCCCAGTGGTGTACTTGATGATACGCCGTACAGTTTTAAACTCCGTTTTGAAAGTGAATCGGGAAAGGACGGGACCAATCCGGAGGAACTAATCGCTGCTGCACATTCCGGCTGTTACGCCATGGCCCTCAGTGTAGCCATCGAACAGGCCGGCTTCACCGCCGATCAAATCGACGCTCAAGCGGTCATTGACCTGGATAAGGTCGACGGCGGTTTTGCTATCACCAGGATCACCCTGCACGTTGAGGGAGCCGTCTCCGGTATGTCGGAAAGCCAATTTATGGAACTGGCCGAGGGCGCCAAGAAAAACTGCCCGGTCTCCAAGGCGCTCAGTGCTGTGCCTATTGACCTGGACGCCTCCTTCCAAAGTTAATATCAGGCAGGCACAAAGGCCGGACCGGAAAGACCGGTGCCGGCCTTTTTTTACAACTCTAAATGAACTACCTTCCCCTCACGTCAAGAAGATGTTCTTATGTCAGATGAAAAACCCAAGAAACGGCTACTTTCCCGCTTTGAATTGATCTTACTTTTGATCGGGCTTATCATACTGCTGTACTTCATCCTGAAGGGAGTGGGGCTTGACCCTGTTCAGCGTACGGAGGACACGGAGATTGTCGACCCGTATAACAGGTGAGAGGTTTGAGGTGTGAGGTTTGAGGTAAGGTTATAGGTAACCTCAAACCTGATTGAGATTGCATTTGTGATGACCAATGCATATCTTTGCGGCCGTTAAAAACCCGCCGCTAGCTTGCTAGGTACGCGGG
>JASBTH010000556.1 GCA_030148525.1 Saprospiraceae bacterium
GCAAAGCGATACCCAGCTGACCTTCGGTCAGTTGCAGGCGTACCTGCAGATCGGGTAACCGGGTCAGCCAGCTTCCCAGCAGAACGTTCATCGAGAAAAAGATAAGTCCCGTACCCAGAAAATAACGATAGTCCTTTTTGATATGTGGTGATCTTACCATAATAAAATTAAAAAAGTGATACGCCTTAGAAAAGGCGCATCACTGCTCATCAATGAATGTTGTATGAAACTTATGCCACAAAATTACGTGGAGGTGCCAGGCAATTCTACCAGCATTTTGGCTGTTTTTAATGCCAGATTAACTTCTTGGGAAGTTATGTGTTGTATCGTTGTTAAATAAGTAAGCATGAAAGCACAATTAGAACGAATTGAACCGGGTTTTGGGAGTTCTTTCACATTGCGTCGTTTCTCCAACCAGGAAAACTGCAACACGCAGTGGCACTTTCACCCCGAATACGAAATCGTATATATCTCGAATGGTCGCGGCAAGCGCCATATCGGTAGTCATATTTCCTATTTTAACGACGGTGACCTTATTTTCCTGGGACCCGACCTGCCACACTTTGGCTTTTCCGAAGAGATCAGGGAAGATCACCAGGAAATCGTACTCCAGATGACCGAGCACTTCATGGGGGAGCATTTTCTGGATCGACCGGAGATGAGTGCCATCAAGCAATTATTCGAACGATCTAAGCAAGGAATCAGTTTTCATCCCTCCGTCCGGGCCCGGATCGGGGAGCGTTTGCAAAAACTTTTTGACTTGCCAGGATTCGAACGCCTGTTGTACCTGCTTGATATCCTGAATGAGCTGGCCCGTTCGGAAGAGTACGACCTGTTGGGCGTTGAAGGGCTTCCTCTGGAGGTGGATGCCCAACAGTTCGAGCGCATCCAAACCATTTATGAATTCGTGGGAGCTAACTTTAAGGAACACATTCACCTGGAGGAAGTAGCCAAATTGATCAATATGACGGTGCCGGCTTTTTGCCGATACTTGAAACGGTGGACCGGAAAGACGTTTACCCAGTTCGTCAATGAGTTCCGCGTGGCTCATGCCTGCCAGCTACTGGCCGACGAACATCGGAGCATTGCCGAGGTTTCTTTTGAGAGTGGGTTCAACAACCTATCTCACTTTAACAAACAATTCCGCAAAATTAGCGGAACGACGCCCCGGGAATTTCGTAAAAAACGTACCAAGGTGATCAGATAACCCCCTTGGCTGCTAACAAATCATTGACGTATGCGACACAGATTCCTAACACTTTTTCTGTTAACGATCCTGGTAAGTGCCTGTCAGGAAAAGAAAATTCGCCAACAAATCGTGGGTCCGTGGGCGTATGATCTGGAAGCAACCCGTTTGGAGATGTCCAACCGGGAGGCCAGTCCAAGTGAGATCAACTATATGGAAAGTATTCTGAATACCCTTAACCAGGCCCGCGTGGTATTTAATCGCGATGGCTCCATGACGCTGGCTATGGATGGCCTGGAGGAGACGGGCACCTGGAGCTTGCAAAGCAAGGGCAACGAACTTATCATCAACCTCACTGGCTCCGATCAGGTAAATACGATCCAATATCTGTCGACAGATACCCTGATACTCTACCCGCAGCGACCTGATGCCGATAGCTTTCCGCGGGTATTGGTCTCCGTTGAAGAGTAAAGTGGCCTACGGCTCACGGCCTACGGCTCACGGCTCACGGCTCACGGTTCACGGCTCACGGTTCACGGCTCACGGCCCTTCATTCACTGCGTATCACAGCGGACGCTGCGTGCAAAAGGCAAAGCCAGGTTAACGGTTAATGGCCTACGGCCTCTCTCCTCTGGGACATTCCAGTTGAGTATTTTAATTGTTTCATAAATAATTCTTTACGTGTACTTTACATATAAAGGTCAATTTGCGTGGTAAATAATTGAAATACCACGACGACTGTAAAGGCCATGAAGAGAGAATTGGATATGGTGGTTTTATCCGATGTACATTTAGGTACGTACGGATGCCACGCCAAGGAGCTATTGAACTACTTAAAAAGCATCAAAGTCGATACCCTTATCCTCAACGGGGACTTCATCGACATGTGGCAGTTTCGCAAGCGCTATTTCCCACGTGAACACATGCAGGTCATTCAGCGCATCCTTAAGATGGCTGCCCGGGGCACGCAGGTGTACTATATCACGGGTAACCACGACGACGCCCTGCGGCGTTATTCCGATTTTTCCAGCGGAAATATTCACCTGCGCGACAAATTAGTGCTTAAACTCAAGGGCAAATCGTACTGGATTTTCCACGGTGACATCTTCGATGTGTTCATTAAATATTCTCCTCTGATCTCAAAACTTGGCGGTAAGTCTTACGACTGGTTAATCCTGTTCAATCGCCTGCTCAATAATATCCGGGCAACTTTCGGAATGCCGCGCATGTCGATTGCCAAGCGGGTCAAGAATAGTGTAAAAGAAGCGGTGAAATTCATTGGCGATTTTGAAAGTACGGCCATTAAACTGGCCGCTGAGCAAGAATACGACTACGTCATTTGTGGACATATCCACCGCCCGCAAATGCGGACCGTCGATACGAAAGACCGTCAGGTAACCTACCTCAACTCGGGCGACTGGATCGAAAATCTGACTGCTCTGGAATACCAATGGGGTAATTGGTCCATCTACGAGTACGATGAAGCTGATTACGAACTCGTTAACCCTAAACTACGTGTTAAACAGGTACAACCCGCCCACGATGATGATTTAGATGATAATGGCGTCTCCGTGGAAGATATCCTCGGCCAGATCGTACAGGGCAGTGCCAGGGGGCAGAGACGGTAGTGAACGAAGAGACTAGAGGGATAGAAGAGACCCAAGAGAACGTAGAGACGGAAGAGACTATCCCTAAAGTCTCTTGATTCTCTCCAGTTCCATTCACCTCAAACCCCAAACCCCAAACCCCAAACCTCAAACCTCAAACCTCAAACGTGAATTACTGCTGCATCCGGAAACGGAGTAAGGTTCCCAATTTATTGAGTTGGTCTCCCCATTCTTTATCCTGCTGATCCGGAGCCAGCCGATGGTAGTTTTTGTGGATGGAATAAAACAGATTTTGAGACTTCCAAAAATCAATGCTTACGGGAAGGGACTCTTCCACCGTGGCGATCATTCGGCGCAGGTTTTTCAGTTCCGGCAGACTATTGGGGATGCCAATTTTTAGAATGCGTTGCAACTCCCGGTAGATATATTCTCCGGCCTTCAGGGCAAGGGTAGGGGTGTTCTCGATCGGGATGTTCCACTTTTTGAATTCCCCAAGAATCTGAAGCAGGTTTTGCCGGGAGGCGTTGGGCTGTTCAAAAAACCGCAACAGATCTAGGTTAAGGATATACTGAACGGCGCTGAGGAAAGGAGCCGGCACGGGAATATTGCTGTGCTGATGACTGGTCATCAATTGGTAGTTTTCGTTATAGATTTCCCGGAAAGCCTGTTCGATCCCCTTTAGGTTTTGATCCGTGATATCTTTCAAGAACGAGCGTTTTTCCTCCTGGAAGAGCTGTGCGAGTGTAAACTTTTCGGGGCCGAAAGACTCCTGCATCAGGCCGATTACCTCCCCGAGGTTAGAGTGATGAAAAGCTTCGCTCAATCGGCTGGTCATTTGGTCAAAATCAGACCGGTCCATGTTGATGGAGATATTCCCGATCAGGTTTTGCTGCCCGAGGTAGAGCACGGCAAAGCTAAAATGCTTTTCCGAGAAGGTGGTTTTAGAGCGGACGGTGGTGCGGCCGATGTTTAGTTTTTGCATGCCCGCCTGCAGGCGGTGTAGTACTTCGCTATCGGCCCGGTAGTTGAAGATATCGAGGTGTTCGGGGTATTCCTCAAATAGGGAAGAGGCGGCATAGTGCATGGCCATACCAACCAGGTTCACCTGGTGGGGCAGAATGTGTTTTTCGTACGACCAGGCCCCATGGGGATGGATATTGCTGGGTGCTTTGCGCAGGCGATCCAGGAAGGATTGCTGGAGATTAAGGCCGGCAGTTTGTTTCGAAAAATGAATGACCCGGGCGGCGTATTGCAAGATCTGGTCGGTTTCGATTCCCGAGATCTCATCGAAAAACCATCCGCAACTGGTATACATAAGCATGGCGAATCGCTGCATCTCCAGTAACCGCATTATCTGGATGCGATCGGCGGTGGATACCGGATAGTTTTTAGCGTGTTTTTCCAGGAATGCCTGAACGTTTTCTTCGGATCGGTCCAGAATGAGTTCGATGTATTCGTTGCGGGCAGCCCAGGGATCCACGATGTGTTTTTCGCTCTCCCGTTCGTAAACGGGAATAATGGTATCACGCAGCCAATCCAGGCTTTTGCGTAAGGGGGCCCGCCACTCCTGATTCCAATCGGGCCGGCCGCCGGTGTTACAGCCACAATTGCTGCGCCAGCGCTCCACACCATGTACACAACTCCAGGAACTGTTTTCGTGGATCTTTACTTCCCAGGTAGGCGGGAACCACTCCAGAAACTGTCCGTAATTGGTGAGCACCAGATCTTCGCTTTCCTCAAAATGACGCAGGCAAGCAGCCAGGGCCATTTCTCCGTGGCGGTGGTGATGCCCGTAACTTTCACCATCGGTAGCGATATGTGCCAATTGGGGTTCTTCAGATTCGGTAAATACCTCATCAAAGGCCCGGGCAAAGCGCAGGCCGTCATTTAGTAGGCCCTGGAAAGCGACCCCCTGGGCAATCCCCCCGTGGTAAAAGAAGAGGTTTATGGTTTTGCCGGAAGGCAGCTTATACAGATAAGGGCGGCGGGGATCAATACTATCCGGTGGTAATTGCTCCCATTTTTTTGAGCCTGTCTTACGCACGGCCTTGCCCTGGCGCGGGGCCAGAATGGTGTAGGTAATGCCATGGTGGGCCAATAAGTCCAGGGTCTCGGTATCGACGGCTGTCTCGGCCAGCCACATACCCTCCGGTTTACGACCGAAGCGGAACTCAAAGTCGCGAATGCCCCAGATAATCTGAGATTCCTTATCGCGCTTATTGGCCAGGGGCATGATCAGGTGGTTGTAAACCTGAGCAAGTGCCGATCCGTGCCCGGAAAAACGTTGCTGACTCCGTTTGTCCGAATCCAGGATAGCCTGGTAGGTGGTAGGGTCTGCTTCCTTCAGCCAGGACAGGAGGGTGGCGCCAAAATTGAAGCTAACGCGGGAGTAATTGCTGTGAATACCTACGATGGCATCCTCATTATCCAGGAGTCGGGCCGCGGTATTAGGTGCGTAGCATTCAAAATTGATGCGCTCGTTCCAGTCGTGGAAGGGTGCCGCAGAATCCTGTTGCTCAATGATTTCCAACCAAGCGTTCTCGCGCGGCGGTTGGTAAAAGTGGCCGTGAATACAAACGTATTTCTTGGAGGGGTCAGCCATGGTTTTTGTGTTTTGCCTTTGCAATATACGGTTTCGAATGAACCTTGATTCACCTGACTCCCACGGATTATCCACGAATTACTATAGCTACCTCCTGTCTACACCATTTGCGTGGGGCCCATTCAGGCTGTTATCCGGTCTGGCAGGCAGCCTGGGGCCGGCCTCATAGCAGCGGTCTTGGTGGTTATACCGCTTCCGAAGAGGTTAGGGCTTTGCCCAACCATTTCACGCGAATATATACCCGACTGGAAGTGGTTTGGGATCCCGGCACGAAGTACTGCGTAGCAAAACCACTTCGTTGTCGGTATACTTTACGGCTTTCGCCAAAAACCGGAAGGGACCATCAGGCGTTTCCATCCCGTAATTGTATATTCGGGCGTGCGTACCCGGCAAAATCGCCAGAAAAAGAACTCCCAAAGGAGTACTTTTCAATCCCAATTTACGATGGACAAAAAACAAAAAACGATGGCAAAGCGACTTTTCACCATCTTATGCATCATGCTGGCAGGATGGACAGCCCAAGCCCAGGCTCCTGATAAACTGACCTCGGCCGAAATTCACGAAGCGATCCAAAAGCTGAATTTTTTGGGTTCAGCGCTGTATGTGGCTGCCCACCCCGACGATGAAAATACGAGGCTCATTGCCTACCTGGCCAACGAGGTGAAAGCCGAAACGGCTTACTGTTCCATGACCCGGGGCGATGGAGGGCAAAACCTGATCGGCCCGGAGATCCGGGAACTTTTGGGGGTGATCCGTACTCAGGAGTTGTTGGCTGCCCGCCGGGTAGACGGTGGGAACCAGTTTTTTACCCGGGCTAATGATTTTGGATATTCCAAACACCCCGACGAGACCTTTACCATCTGGGATAAGGATCAGGTGATGGCCGACTTAGTGTGGGCTATCCGCAAATGGCAACCCGATGTGATCATCAACCGCTTCGATCACCGCTCACCAGGCAGCACGCATGGTCACCATACGGCTTCGGCAATGCTGTCGGTGGAAGCGTTTGACCTGGCCAGCAATTCACAGGCATATCGCGAGCAATTGAAAACCGTGGATACCTGGCGTCCCCGCCGCCTGTTCTTCAATACCTCCTGGTGGTTTTACGGAAGCCGCGAGAATTTTCAGGAAGCTGATAAATCAAATCTGATCAGCGTCGACGTAGGGGTGTATTACCCACGCAAAGGAAAATCAAATACTGAAATCGCAGCCGAAAGCCGATCCATGCACAAATGTCAGGGGTTCGGCTCATCGGGCAGTCGCGGAGAGGAATCGGAATACCTGGAACTGTTGAAAGGTGATATGCCCGAGACCGACGAGATCTTTGCCGGTATCAACACTACCTGGACGCGGGTAGCTGGGGGGAAGCCCATCGGTGAGCTATTGGCAAAGGTGGAGAAAAACTTCAACTACGAAGATCCCTCGGCCAGCGTACCCGATCTACTACGTGCTCGTCAGATGATTGCCGGTTTGCCGGAAGGCTACTGGAAAAAAGTAAAATTAGCGGAGGTAGAACAAATTATTGAAGCCTGCACCGGCCTCTATCTCGAAGCCGTGGCTGAAGACTACTCGAGTACCCCCGGCGAGGAACTCGAATTGGCTTTGGAAATGATCAACCGGTCCGATATTCAGGTCAAAGTACGATCGGTGCGCATTCTGCCTGCAGGAGAAGACACCACGCTGAATATGATGCTGGAGAATAACGTGGCTAATCGCATTTATCGCAACCTGCACGTTCCGGCTACACTTGGATATACCAATGCCTATTGGCTGGAAGAGGAAGGCACCCTTGGAATGTACAAGGTTGAGGACCAGCTACTGCGCGGGCTCCCCGAAACGCCCCGCCCAAACAAAGTCGTATTTATGCTTACTATTAGCGGGGAACCGATGATGGTCAGCAAGGATATCGTTTACAAGCGAACCGACCCGGTAAAAGGGGAGGTGTATAGACCCTTTGAGGTGATCCCCGCCGCGGCTGTCCGCGTGGCCGAACCCGTTTATATCTTTCCCGATCAGGAACCACGGGAAGTGACCATTCTGGTGAAAAGCGGGCGGGATAGCCTGGCGGGCAACCTTTCTATTGATTTACCGGAAGGCTGGCGCAGTGAACCCGTCATGCATGAGGTTCTCCTGGAAAATAAGGAAGCGGAGCAAGCCTACACTTTTGAGGTATTTCCTACCCAAAAGGGAAGTGCAGGGGAGTTAACACCAGTCTTCACTACTTCGGATGGTACCTCCTATCAACGCGAAATGGTGCTCATTGAGTACGATCACATACCTACCCAAACCATTCTGCGTCCTGCCGCTGCCCGGGTAGCCAAACTGGATATCGAAAAGCGTGGCGAACGCATCGCCTACATCATGGGAGCCGGGGATGAGATACCGGCAAGCCTGGAACAGATTGGCTATCAGGTAGACCTGTTGGATGTTTCCGATGCTACCTTGCCCAACCTGCAGGGGTACGATGCCCTTATCCTGGGCGTGCGAGCCTATAATACCGTGAACCGTATCGAATTCGCCAACCCTGCCATGCTGGAATACGTAAAGCAGGGAGGTACTATGATCGTTCAATACAACACCACCCGCGGGTTGCGGATACCCTCCAAAGATCTGGGTCCTTACACCTTTCAGTTGTCCCGGGACCGGGTAGCCGTAGAGGAGGCCGAAGTGCGCTTCCTGGAACCCGATCACCCTATACTTAATTTCCCGAATCAAATCACCGAGAAAGACTTCGAAGGGTGGGTTCAGGAACGGGGTCTGTACTTTCCCGATGAATGGTCAGCGGAGTACACTCCGATCCTGAGTGCCAATGATCCCGGGGAAGAGCCTAAGGATGGAGGTTTGCTGGTCGCCCGCTACGGAGAAGGACATTACATTTACACGGGATACAGCTGGTTCCGGGAACTGCCCGCCGGGGTGGTGGGGGCATACCGCCTGTTTGCCAATATGATCTCGATCGGGGAAGCGCCCCGACCTTAAACCCAACCTGGAAGGTGGGAAATGTAAACAGCCCCGTGTGTTTTTTGGCACACGGGGCTGTTTACATTACAGCATTATCGAGGAATCCGCCTGATATATCGGCCAATCAGTACGGTAATCCGCGGGTAAACCCTATTTTTGTTGTGAACAACGAATAATCGACTAACAAACTATGAACAAACCAGAATCACAAGACCTGGACGATGAACGTCCTCCCATCTTTAAAAGCTGGAATCAGGTGTACGCTTTTGTGCTGGTTCTTCACGCTATCATTATTACGCTTTTCTATCTGTTTACTCAGGCCTATTCCTGATGCCTGTGTTTTTTCATAACGATAATGCTGCAGTATGACGACTATTGACTGGATCGTAATGGGGGGAACTTTATCATTTATTGTTGCCTTCGGAGTTTGGAAAACCCGGAACGTCGACAACGTCCGTTCCTATCTGATGGGCGATAAGGACCTTCCCTGGTGGACCATTGGATTATCCATTATGGCTACCCAGGCCAGTGCGATCACCTTTCTGTCAACTCCCGGTCAGGCTTATCAGGACGGGATGCGGTTTGCCCAATTTTATTTCGGCCTGCCCGTTGCCATGGTCATCCTGGCTGTTTTTGTGTTACCCATTTACTATAAACTCAATGTGTACACGGCCTACGAATACCTGGAATCCCGCTTCGACCTGCGAACCAGGACTTTTACGGCCATTCTATTCCTGATACAGCGGGGATTGGCAGCTGGGTTAACCATTTATGCTCCGGCTATCATTTTGTCCAGTATTTTGGAGTGGCCACTCACCTATACCGTGTTCCTGATCGGGCTGTTGGTCATTATCTACACGGTAGCCGGAGGAACCAAGGCGGTCAGTGTAACTCAGAAACAGCAGATGATAGTCATTCTGAGCGGAATGTTCATTGCCGCGATCATTTTGGTAAATCAATTTCCGGAGGGACTGCGTTTTTCTGATGCGGTTGGCGTTGCCGGGAAGATGGGAAAACTGAATGTGGTTGACTTCACCTTTGACCTGGACAACCGATATACCTTTTGGTCCGGAATGCTGGGAGGTACTTTTCTTTTCCTGTCCTACTTCGGTACCGATCAATCCCAGGTGCAGCGCTACCTGTCGGGAAAAAGCCTCACAGAAAGTCGCCTCGGATTGCTCTTCAACGGTATCTTCAAAGTACCCATGCAGTTTCTGGTCCTCTTTGTAGGGGTTTTGGTCTTTATTTTTTTCCAGTTCCAACGCCCTCCCGTTCACTTTAATAGTGCCAACCTGCAAAAAATCGAAGGAACGGCCTACGAGGATGATCTGGTTCAGCTCGAACAGCAACATACGGCTATCTTTGACGAACGACAGGGGGTAATCCAGGATATGGTGGGGGCTATCCGCCAGGATGACGAAGCAGCCATTTCCGCTGCACAGACCCAAATAGCTGAATTGGATGCACAGGACGACGCTATCCGGTCGGAAGTTAAGGATCTGATCCTCACCGTTGACCCTGCCTCTAAAACGGAGGATACCGATTACGTATTTATCACCTTTGTCATCAATTATTTACCCGTTGGCCTGGTTGGGCTACTCCTGGCAGTCATCTTTTCGGCGGCGATGTCGTCGACCTCTTCGGAATTAAATGCGCTGGCTACGACTACGGTGATCGATCTGTATCGTAGATCCCTTTCGAAAGATAAATCGGATGGACATTACTTACGAGCCTCGCGTTGGTTTACGATAATGTGGGGTGTCGTTGCCCTGATTTTTGCCCTGACGGCCAATTTATTCGAAAACCTGATCCAGGCAGTCAATATCATCGGTTCTCTGTTTTACGGAGCTATTCTGGGGATCTTCCTGGTTGCTTTTTTCCTCAAGCAGGTAGGTAGCCGGGCGGTTTTCCTGGCGGCATTGATCGGAGAGAGCATCATTCTAATCATCTTTTACCTTACCAGTCAGGGGATCATCGAACTGGCCTATTTATGGCTCAATTTAATTGGTTGTGCGCTGGTAATGGTGCTGGCTTATATCTTGTATTTGCTTGGTATGGATAAACCCAAACCGGGAGCTTCGGAGGCCTGATTTCAGGTTATCAGCCTTTCGGCAAAAACAAAAGGCCACTATTCCGGGGAATAGTGGCCTTTTTGCAGGAGGCGGTTAGTCTTTACAAGTTGATGCGCAGCCCCAAATTACCGTAGAACAGATTGTTTCGTGGTGCGGAATCAGCATCATTAAAAATTTCGGAAATACCAAATTGATAACCGATATCAAAGAACAGAATGGAAAAGTCCACTCCGGCACCTACGTTCCAACCAAATACAAGATCTTTCAGATCATCGTCATCAATGTCATCAAGAATACTTTCATCCGAATCCTGAGAAAGTTGCAAAAGGGCATTCGGACCGGTAAAGAGGCGTAGGTTCAGATCCGAATCAGGATCTTCCACGGCCCGAAATCCGATCATCAGTGGTACGCGGATACCGGTACGGTCATAATCCGACTCTTCAATTGCGGCACCACTGCCGATTTCTACCTGGTTTTTAAGGAACTCCAGCTGAATACCCGGCTGGAAATACACCTTGTTACCGATCTGGAAGTCAACACCTACCTGGAATCCGGTTCCGGCATTAAAGTCGATCAGATTATCATCACTACTTAAGCTGGAGGAGTTGACACCAACCTGGGGACGGATGGTAAATTGGGCCTGGGCTGCAAATACCGTTAACATGGCTACGCACAGGGCAATACATTTCATTGTTTTCATGGTTCATTGGTTTATTTCGTTTTACCAAACGATGAAACCAATTGAATGTTTTACGGCCAGAAAAAAGATGTGTTAATCGCCAGCCAGAAAGAAGGTCATCAACCACTGACCGTCGGGTTGACGCTCGAATCCGGCCCGGTAGCCAATCGGGGATGCAACGTATTTACCCCAGACAAATCCTTCCTGCCCATCGGGGATTTTGATCTTCATCCAGGAGTGGGTTTCTCCGTCGATAGTAAGCTGCTGATCGGTACGCTGCACGAATTCCACGATGTCGTATGACAAAGACGTAATAATCCTGGACTGGAGGTTAGGCTGACTGCGAACTCTTACGCCGGCTCCGGTAATTGCGGCCCGGTCGAAAGCGTCTTCGGAACCGGGCCAGGTGGCAAAGACATAGGGGGCAATGAATGTTTTACCGCCATCCTGGAAGACACCACCACCGTCAAGTACCCTGCCCAATGCGGTCCATAGGTTAGATTGGGCGGTTTGCTCTTCGGATTGAAGCCCCCATATTTCAATGAAGCCTTCGGGACCATGTTCGCTGCCAAAGCTCACTTTAACCTCGGGGTGGAGGGCCTCCATGACGGGAAAGATATTGCGTTGCTGAACCGCTTCACGCAGTTGTTCCCGCAAAACGAAGAAGGCCGTATCCCGCGGTGCCTGATCCACCGGGTAGAGCTTGCCTGCTTCCTGTACCTGATACGCGGGCATAGTATCGGTGCGTTGGTTACGATACTTTTGGTAGGCCGACTGCAGAGCGGAGGCCGACAAGGCCGAAGGGGATGTATCCTTGGAATTATTGGCGGTGTTCGGTTCTTTTTTGGCGCAAGCCACTAAAAAGAAGAAGAGGCTCGATAGAAGAATAGTACGCATACTAATCAGGGATTTAACTTAAAAATACACGTTTTTCTGACCCGGCCTAATATGAAAAACGGGTGAACCCAGTTGGAGGGGCCACCCGTTTTTGCCTTTCCAAAAGCAGGAGGTTACACGCCGCCAGACACTTCGACCCGCTTGCGGGCGTTTTTTTCTTTGGGAACGGTTCCCAGGATGTAGTCCCACAGTGGAGACGAAACACCAAAAAGGACCTGCGGATTCTGATAGTGGTGGATGGCGTGGTTGGTCCAAAGCGCCTTGAAGGCATTATTCGGTGGGTGGAATACGTGTACGGTGTAATGGACCAGCAAGTATCCGGCATATCCTACCAGGAATCCGGCCAAAAAGGAGAATGAATAAATATCCAGAATCAGTTCGAATACCAGCAGCAAAAGCGTCCCGATGAAAATACTAAGAACGGGAGGCATAGCCAGCCTGCTTTTATCTTTTGGGTAATCGTGGTGAATGCCGTGCATTGTGTACGTAATCTTTTTACGCAACTTGGACTTGGGTTTCATGTGGTACACATTTTTGTGGACCATGTATTCCGCGAAGGTGAAGAAGAACCACCCGCCAAAGAACAGGCCTACTACCTGCAAATTAGAAAGATCGGTGGTGTACTTGGTGTATACGATCAAACCGATCGCATACAGGATAAACAGACTAACGGGGATGGAGATGTGGGTTCTGGTTAGCTTATCAAGCCACTTGTTCTTAAACAACGGGATAGAAATATCCTCATTGGATACAAAGTTGCTACGGCTTTTTTGCGTACTCATCTGTTGTTAATTTGGGTTTAACGGAAAAACCACTGCGGTGGCATAATGTTTCATGCAGACTTTCGCAATCAGGGCGAAAACAGGCAAAAATACCCGCCTCATTGAATAAACAAATTCGGGAAGTGCTACTGTTTGGTAATCTACAAATTCATTACAACCCAAGCGATTCCCGAGTTTGTCGAATATACCGTTTATACTTCATCCGGTAGGTTCGGTAATAGGTTTTATATTTCTTTTTTACAGCCTCGTAACGATAGATGCTGTAGGGGTTAGCGTCATCCGTTTGGCGTTCGCCAATACCCACTGGGATATCGAGGTCTGTTTGCAGGAAACCTTGTTCACGCATCCACTCATCACTATACACTTTACCCAGGTAACGAGTTCCGTGATCGGGGAAAAGTACGACAACGACATCGTCGGCAGTCAGGCGGTCGCGCATTTGAAAAACAGCTTGCATGGCTGATCCGGCAGAATACCCCACCAGGAGTCCTTCTAGTCGGGCTAGGTTTCGCGTCTGAATTGCCGAGTCCTTATCCGTCACCTTGATAAAGTCATCAATGACCGAAAAGTCCACATTATCGGGGATGATGGTTTTACCTAGTCCTTCCACTTTATAGGGGAAGATTTCGTTGTGATCGAAGGTGCCGGTTTCCCAAAACTTTTTGAGTACGGAGCCGTAGGCATCAACGGCAATAATCTGGATGTTCGGTTTTTTTTCTTTCAGGAATTGAGCTGTTCCCGAAAGGGTTCCTCCGGTTCCGGCGCAACAAACGTAGTGCGTGATTTTCCCGCCGGTTTGCTCCCATATCTCGGGTCCGGTTGTGGCATAGTGAGCACCCTGGTTGTCGAGGTTGAAATTTTGGGCCAGATAATACGCTCCGGGAATTTCTTTTGACAATTGCTCAGCGCGGGAGTAATAGGAGCGGGGGTCCTCCGGTTCTACGTTGGCCGGACAAATAACCACTTCCGCTCCGAGGGAACGCAGGAGGGCGAGTTTCTCTTTTGACGCTTTACTCGACACGGTAAGCACACAGTGGTACCCTTTGATAGCGCACACCATGGCCAGGCTGTATCCGGTATTTCCGGAGGTAGCTTCAATGATGGTACTACCGGGCTTCAGGTCACCCCGATTTTCGGCTTGTTGTACCATGTACAAAGCTGTTCGGTCTTTTGCTGATTGCCCGGGATTGTAGGCTTCTACTTTCCCGAAGACCGTTGCGGATAACTCATCGGTAATGTTAGACAGCTTAATGAGTGGTGTTTTACCAATGGTTTCCAATACATTCTCGTAGAACATAGGCACTACGTTTGTTTTTGTAATGGTTTGATGAACTTGGCTTGGTGCAGGCTGACGGAGATTTCGCGCGCAATGTTGCGGCAATTAGTAATTGTATTGTGTAAAGGGCCGCAGGGGGTGTTTCGCATCTCTTTTGGTTGTTGAAAAAAGTCGAAACAGCTGGCTTTTGCTACCTGAAAGTACTGATTATCATATGCAATTATACTAACAACTGCCCATTTTTAAAAGTGACAAAAATCATTAAACGGTCGATACGTACCTGCTTAGGATTGAAAAAAAAGCCTTTATACGGCTCCAAAGGCAGGTAAAAACAGGCTGCCCGCTAGCCGCTGCGGATTACATTTGTATCGGTATCCGGCATCAAAATTACTTGTTTTACTAACTTTTTTCTGCATGCCGGGCCGACCTCCTTAATATTGGACCAGAATTTAACATGTAGTTTACATGCCACCTGTATTTTCGTCGCTTATTTAAACAGAAGGTTATGATATGGCGGGGATTTCGGTAAAAGCACGGCTCATTTTATACCATAAGGGTAAAATTCTGTTGTTGCGGCAAACTAAGCCCAACGGAGGAAACTACACCTTAGTAGGTGGGACCGTTGAAACCAAAGAAACGGCCCGTGACTGCCTGATCCGGGAAAGTTACGAAGAAGCTGGTATTCGCCTGAAATCAGTTGATCTTCGCCTGGTCCACGTACTGCACAAGCTCAAAAAAGGGCAGGTGCGAATCGTTCTGTATTTCAAAGCCTACCGGTGGGAGGGGAACCTCAAGGCCAGGGAAACCAAAAAATTCAAAGAGGCCGAGTGGTTCTACCTGGACCAGTTACCTCCTAACCTGACCGAGACGGTACAGCACGTACTAAAGGAATACCGCAGGGGGGTACTCTATTCGGAGATGGTGAAGTAGAGGTCCACGGTTCAAGGTTTATAGCGGGGATAGATGGATCGCTGCGAACCACAGCGTTCCATAGCGATCACTGCGTGAAGCAGGCCTTTTTTAAGCACCACGATTGAGGGCAAGGTCCACGGTCCTTACGGGCTGTGGTGAAAAGCGCAGCAAGCAACACCCGCCCCACCACTTTAGAGGTTGCGAACTAATTCCGGCTACTGGCCGACTTGAAGATGCGTTTCCAGTTGATACCTTTGCTGATGCTGCCTTCGCGCGTTGAGAACCAGATAAACAGCGGTTTACCAACCACATGATTCTCGGGTACGTACCCCCAAACCCGGGAATCCTCGGAATTATGTCGGTTATCACCCATCATCCAGTAATAATCCATCTCAAAGGTATATTCGGTCACTTCTTCTCCATTGATGAAGATCTTTCCGTTGCGTTCGTCGAGATCGTTACCTTCGTACACCTCAATGACCCGCCGGTACGGAGCGATTGTGGACGGTGACAAAGAGACCGTTTCGCCGGCTTTGGGAATGTAGATGGGCCCGAAATTATCGACGGTCCATCCATCGTAATGCCTGGAATCATGAGGAAAGAGGGCTGCCCGGTCCTGGGTGGCCTGCCCGTACTCGACAACCTCGATCTGAATACCGGGATCCATTGCCTGCAGTTGATCGATCTGGTCCTGATTGAGGACCACTGCCATTACCATGCCCGAATTGCCTTCACCCTGTTGAACTTGCAAGACATCTTCTTCCGAGATACCCCATTTTGTAAAATTACGGGTATTGATAGCGCTGGGACTTTGCACCTGATAGACGTATTGAATCTTTCTGGGATTCTGAGCCGGTTCTCCATTTATGTATACCTGGCGATCAATTATTTCCAGGCTGTCGCCGGGTATCGCAATGCAGCGTTTGATGTAGTGATCTTTTTTGTCGATTGGACGTGTCACCAGGGGTACCCGCCCCGACTGGATCAGCCGGGTTTCCTGTTGGGGAATGGCCCCGCGCTTCAGGTCGTGTACACTCCAGGTACGGTAAGGGAAAATGTAGACGCTATCTCCTTCCGGATAATTAAAGACTACCGGATCGTTGCGATCGATCTTTTCGATAGCGGGTAGCCGGTAGTAAGGAAGTTTGGGCTTTTCCAGGTAGGATTCACCGCCAATGGCAGGAACGCGGTTGTGAAGCAGCGGAATCATAGCTATTGTCTGGGGCGTGCGTATCCCGTAGTGGGCTTTACTTACGAACAGAAAGTCACCGACCAGGAGGGACCCTTCCATCGAGGAAGTCGGAATGACATAGGCTTCAATCAGAAACATGCGGATAAAGGCTGCCGCAAAGACCGCGAAAATAACCGCCTCTACCCATTCTCTGGTTGGTGATTTTTTGAAAGGATTCTTTTGTTCCAGCTTGCGCACCTGGCGTTCCTTACCTTGTTCTTTCGCTTCCTGGATTTGCTGCTTGTAAGACCGCTCTTTGTCCAGAATGGGGTCCTCGTATTTATCGTCTTTATTCAAACCGAGGTAGAGGAAGTACAGCGGGGCAAAAACGACAGCGACCACGGAGTGCCAGAACAGGTGTTTACCAAATGAGCGAACCAGGTCAATAGCGAGTCCGGCAAAGATAAAAAGGTTGACAATGGGGAAGAGCAACCAAAGTGCATGAGCAGGGTGCCGGCCAACCAATTTGCACCATTCCACAAAATTCCAACCGGGAATTAGTGCCTTCCAGGGCTGGATGTCCGCTTTTTGAAAGGTAACATAAAGGCCGGCACTCAATAACACATAGTATACAAGCAAGAATATCATAGGGAAAGCTTAGTCTGAGCATGCAATAATAGCAAATATACCGCTTGTCGAATGGATTGGGGACTTCCAATTCCATTCTCAGCGAAAATTTCATTTGCGGCACAAAGATAGCCTAAATAGGTGTTTCGGCAATGTTAGAGCTTTGTTAAGATAGCCGGAAGGGTGAGCAAGCCCGATGAGCAGTCGGATTTATTCGACAGTTCCGCTGATCTGCAGGCGTTCAGCGCGGCGTTGCACATTGAAATACACTTTGATCTGCTTGCTAAAGGGGCCTCGTTTCTGCCCCTGAAAAACTATGCTTAGCGTATCGGAGGTCCCCGGCGGCAGGGCTGATGTTGACCAGTCCGGGGCGGTGCAGCCACAGGTTACTCGGACATTGTCAATCACGAGCGGGGAGGAGGTATTATTCTGATAAACGAAATGGTGTGTAACCGATTCGCCCCGTGGAACACTGCCAAAATCGTGATCCGCAGGCGTGAGCCACTGAATACCGGTCAGGGAAAAAGCAACGTACATCAAAAGATACATCATAAAAGGTCGTCTATTTCACCTTCTTCCAGTACTTCCCAGGTGTGGTCGGCCAGCATGCGGACAGTGGCAATAAAGGTGTAGGGCGAGCGCGATCCCCACTCATTGGGGGCTACCATAGAAACGACGAAGGCACCGTCGCCCTTCTGGTAAAGGTGATAGGTGAAACCCACGAGGGGCTCGAAACTCATATCTGCTTCGTAGATCCGCTCGGATATAATTACCCGTTTGTGGATGTCCTTAGCCTGTTGGGCCAACAACTCAATCTGTTTGCGGATCTGGTTGAGTTGCATGTCTGTTTGTTCGTACATGGAGGAGACAGCACGCCCCTTAACCCTTCCTTTGTCGATGGGCTTGATTTGCACCCCACCCACCGTATGTGCATAGGGGAGTATGTGTGGGGTCTCCGTTATCTTATCGGGATCAATGGGGTTCTCGGAAGGTGTTTTCTGATTCTTTTGATCATCTTTTTTCATATTCCGTCTACTGTTTTCCATAGCACTATTTGGTGAATAGGGTAACCTAAGCTTTCAGGTATTGTTCATTTAGGGCAGCGGACTCCAACACGAGTTCCCGAACTCCGGGCTGATACCAGTCGGCCGGGCTGTACAATGGCAGGTGTCGAATCGTTTTCCGGTCCCCGGCAACAAGTAGGCCACCGGGATCGCTCAGAGCAGCTCCGCGCATAAATCCAAGTATGAGCTCCCGCTTGGGTACGGGATTGAGGTAACAGAGGTTGCCGTAATGCATAAAAAAGGGTATCTGCCATTTGATGGCTGTTTCACAGGGAAAGAGCCAATCGAGCAGGTCATCGTGTACGAGCATAGCCAGTTCCCGCTGATTGGTATCGGGAATCTCTTCGAGGAAAGATAGTACTTGATCCATAACTGCAAGATCGGACCTAAAACAAACTCCCGCAAGCGGCTATTGCTGCTTGCGGGAGACATAGTCGGTAGAAATACCGACCTCGGGTTTTAATGGGTTTACTAGCGGAATTCGAAGGTACTGGTACCAGCCAGATAACCTTTGTTGTAAATCTCTACGGTGTACTGACCTTCGGAAAAGGGTTGACCGGGACTCCAGACGGTACACTGCTTGGCGACATCGTTGTCGTAGGGCATTTCCGTCATCTTGGTAAAGCGAACGGTCTCCATATTGCTGTTATCCTGGAATGTACCGGACCCCAGAGACTCAATTGCCAGAGTCTCCCCATTGGGATTGATAATACGCACCAGGAAAAGCTCCGTTGGGTTTTCTGTAACATCGTTGGCGGTTGTTTCGAAACAAACCTGAATTTGTTCGACGTTTTTGGCCGCTCCACGGGAAGCCGTTTTGCCGTTGTTACGGACTTTCTGGCCTTCCACTTCGATATTCTTTACCTTCACCACGGAGGCAATATTGACCTTTTTGGATAATTCTTCCTTGGTTTGCATCAGCTGTTCCTTCTCCGTCAGCAGTGCTTCACGAGCAGAAACGAGGCGACGGGTCGAGTCCTGCTGGCTACTCAGGTTGGTGGCCAGTGTTCTGTTTTCGGTTGATAGAGAATCCGTAGTCGCCATCAGTTCCTGGTTCTC
>JASBTH010000563.1 GCA_030148525.1 Saprospiraceae bacterium
AGCCGTCAGCCGTCAGCCGTCAGCCGTCAGCCGTCAGCCGTCAGCCGAAGGCAGTAAACCTCAAACCTCAAACCTGTAACCTGAAATCTCCACACGTGTGGAAAACTTCTTTCTCATTTCAGGCACATTTCGCCTACTTTAGTCCACTCTTTAATATCCATCAGATAACGCTGGGCTAACAAACAACACCCCTCCACAACTATGTAATGTGGAAAAACCTGTTAGTAACCTGTTTAGAGGTGTGGAAAACGTGTTAATAACACTTTTTTTATGTTTGTAAATCCCAAAGTAATGATGGAACTTGTCCGCATGTTAACCCAAAATTAAAAACCATTTTCGGCTATGGATGCACCACTGACCGTATCATCAAACGCCCCGAACCCAGCCCGGACCTACTCCTTCGAAGAGGCCTTTGCGGCGGCAACCAAGTATTTTAATGGCGACGAACTGGCCGCCAACGTATGGGTCAATAAATACGCCCTGAAAGATTCGTTCGGCAATATATATGAGCGCACACCCGACGATATGCATCGTCGTATTGCCTCTGAAATTGCCCGGGTCGAGCGGAAGTACCCCGACCCAATGTCTGAGGACGAAGTTTATAAATTGCTCAAATCCTTTAAATACATTGTCCCCCAGGGTAGCCCGATGGCGGGAATCGGCAATAATTATCAGATCTCGTCTTTGTCAAACTGCTTTGTGATCGGAAATGAAGCTGACTCTTACGGTGGGATTATTCGCACCGACGAAGAACAGGTGCAGCTCATGAAACGCCGGGGCGGTGTGGGGCATGACCTGTCGCACATTCGTCCAAAGGGAAGTCCCGTTATGAACTCCGCTCTGACCTCCACCGGAATTGTGCCCTTTATGGAGCGCTATTCCAATTCCACCCGAGAGGTGGCTCAGGATGGTCGCCGGGGCGCGCTCATGCTTACGGTTTCCGTAAAACATCCCGACGCCGAAGACTTCATTGATGCCAAGCTGGAACAAGGCAAAGTGACTGGTGCCAACGTATCTGTCAAGATCGATGACGAGTTCATGAAAGCCGCTCTGAGTGGTGAGAAATATATGCAGCAGTACCCCATTCACAGCGATGACCCGGTGGTAACCAAGGAGGTTGACGCTGCTCGTTTGTGGGGTAAAATCATTCACAATGCCTGGAAGTCGGCTGAACCTGGCGTACTTTTCTGGGATACGGTCATTCGCGAGTCAGTACCCGATTCCTACGCTGACCTGGGGTATAACACGGTGTCTACTAACCCCTGTGGCGAGATTCCACTATGCCCTTACGATAGTTGCCGACTGCTTGCTATCAATCTGTTTAGCTACGTCGAGCATCCGTTTACCAAAAAGGCATCCTTTAATTTCAAGAAATTCCGCAAGCATGTAAAATACGCTCAGCGGATCATGGATGATATTATCGATCTGGAAATCGAAAAGATCGACCGCATCATCGAGAAGGTAGATCACGATCCCGAAAAGGGCAACATCAAGAAGGTTGAAAGTGAACTGTGGATGAAAATCCGCGAGGCCTGTGTGAATGGTCGTCGTACCGGAGTCGGAATTACCGCTGAAGGCGATATGCTGGCTGCTCTCGGGCTTCAGTACGGAAGTGATGCTGGTATTGCACACTCAGTGGAAGTACACAAAAACCTGGCGTTGAGCGCTTACCGCTCCTCGGTAGAAATGGCCCGTGACCGCGGCCCCTTCCCGGTCTTTGACATCAAACGGGAAGAAGCCAATCCGTTCGTCAATCGCCTGAAAGATGCTGATCCGGAGTTATTCGAACTCATGGCCAAGTACGGTCGCCGAAATATTGCGTTGCTAACCATTGCACCTACGGGAACTACTTCCCTGATGACGCAAACAACTTCTGGTATTGAGCCGGCCTTCCTGATTAGCTATAAACGCCGCCGGAAGGTGAACCCGAACGATAAGGATACCAAGGCAACCTTTGTAGATGAAGTAGGTGATCACTGGGAAGAGTACAATGTTTTCCACCATAAATTTATCGACTGGCTGGAGGCTAATGGCCACGATGTTGATAAGGTCCGCAAACTGGAAGATGACCAACTGGCAGCAATTCTTGAATCCTCGCCCTACCACAAAGCTACCGCCAATGATGTGGACTGGGTACAGAAGGTGAAGATGCAGGGCGCCATCCAGAAATGGGTAGATCACTCCATCAGCGTAACCGTCAATGTACCAACTGAGACTTCCGTCGATATGGTGAAAGAGATCTACCAGACGGCCTGGCAAGAAGGCTGTAAGGGATGCACCATCTATCGCGACGGTTCCCGGTCCGGTGTTTTGGTCAGCAACGACGATAAGAAGAAGGACGAACATGAATCAACGTCGTTCCGGGAGACCACCTCGCCCAAGCGCCCCGATAAGCTGGAAGCCGAAATTGTGCGCTTCCGCAACAACGAAGAGGATTGGATTGCCGTTATTGGATTGTACGAAGGACGTCCCTACGAGATATTCACTGGTCGCGCCGTTGATACCTTCCGACTGCCCTCCTATGTGTCCAAAGGATGGGTTATCAAAGCCCGGGATGAAGAGCGGGAAGAGAATCGCTACGACTTCCAGTACACAGATCGCGAAGAATATCGGGTTACCATTGAGGGCCTGAGCCGTTCCTTCAATAAAGAATATTGGAACTACGCCAAATTGATCTCCGGCGTTCTTCGTCACGGTATGCCGATCATCCACGTAGTGGACCTGGTCAATGGCCTCAACGTAGAACAAGAGTACATTAACACCTGGAGAAATGGTGTAGTACGCGCCCTTAAAAAGTTTATCCCCGACGGGACAAAAGCTGTGAAGGAAACATGTCCTTCCTGTGGTGATCCCGACGGATTGATCTACAAAGAGGGTTGCCTCATCTGTAAGAGCTGTGGTCACAGCGAGTGCAGCTAAGCTTTACGAATAGCAATATTACTCACAATAACCGGCCTTCCTGCGCAAGTGGGAAGGCCTTTTTTGGGCGGGTGGGTACAGACTATTTCATAAATGGAAGATAATCAAGGCCCAACTCCAGTACATAGTAGTAGGTATTGGGTATAAGGATTTAAGATAGTCCTACTACCTACTACCCTATACCAAATACTAAATACCAAATACAACGTAAGGTTTTGACCGTTAGCCATTTAGCCAACAACCCGGACTCAACCTCATGGATTTTCACCATGCCCAGCGGGCATTCAGGCTTACCGTCCGGGGTAGCAGCCCCGATTGGGCTCCCAGGATCTCGTTTCGGGTCTCTTGCTCGCGCTGTACGGGCACCGACAAAATGAACTGTCGGTAGGCCACATTGGCCCGGTCGGTGAGGTTGAAAACGCTGAGGCCCAGAGCTCCGTGTCCCTTTCTGGTCTCGAAAGACCACTCAATACCGGCATCGAGCCGGTGATACGCGGGGAGCCTGGCCTGGCGTTCGTCCGGAGACAACAGCCGGCGGTCCTCGGCGTTTCGCAGATTGGCCAAATTGGTATACGGACGCCCGGAGCTGTAGGAATAGGTGCCCGATATCGACCATGCCTTCCACTGGAAATCGGTCGTCCAGCTCAATTGATGACGGCGGTCATCGGGGGCAGCAAACCATCGGTTGCGGGCGATTTCCCGGAAGCGTTGCTGGTTTTTGCTCAGGGTATAGGCGAGCTGGGAAGACCAGTTCTTTTGCCGGTAGGAAATCAGTAGATCTCCTCCCCAAATACGTCCGTTCCCGGTGAACACCCGAAAGTCGGGTGCCTGGCCGGGAATAATGTCTCCCCCCCGGAAGGATGGCCGAACTGCCGCTACTTCCACCACCTCCAGCGGCTTTTTATGGTAAATTTCGAGATCAATTTCCCAGTTGGTAGCGGAGAAGGCCAGTCCGACCATCCCGTTCCAGGATTCGCCCACCGGAAACAGCTCCCTTCCGCTGACAGCCCAAAATGGCCGGGTTTCTCCCAACCTGTTCTCGTAGTTGAGTTCGCGTAAATACTGAAAATGCCGGCCGAGCGCGGCTTTGACATTCAGATTGTCCGATAGAGCATACTGAGCTTGCATGCGGGGAGCAAACCGAAATTGATTGTCCAGGTTATAATACGATAGGCGTCCTCCTATTTCCACGAATCCCCGGTCATTTTCCCATCGCCTTTCGGCAAAAGATGCAGCAATGGATCCTTTACCGGTACCTGATAGGATCACCAGCGAGTCTTGGGCGAGTGTGTAGGTGCTTTGGGGGCGGGTACCCGATAAGCCAACCTTCCAATGCGAACCGAATTGTAACCAGATACGTCCACCGACCTCCTCCATTTCATTAAAACGCCAATTATTAAAACTGAGCTCGCGAATGGGAGGGAACTCTCTTAATCGCCTCTGTTGAAAAGTGGTGTTAACCAATCCTTCTTCCTGAAAGAAACTGTAATAGGCTTCCGCAAAAAGCCTGGAATCCGGTCGGATATCCTGTTCCCATTGCAGGCTGACCCCTTCGGAGTACCAGGAATCATCTTGTGAAAAGATCTCCCGGTTGATCCATGGCCGCCGATTTTCCCGGGTGCGAAATTCCAGCGAATAGCCATTATCAAATTGATCAAAGCTTCGGAAATATGAAGCTTTAGCCACCGTGCGATCAGACAGGTAGCTAACCTGCCCGTTCAGGTCGTAAAAGCGAAAATCAGGTTGCAGGGTCAGCAGTGCCCGGCGCGAATTAAAAGGGTCGATCAATTCCGTGAAGGCGACGTCTGATGCCTGGTTGCTGAACAAAGGGGCATCCGTTACAGACTGCCAGGTGGTACGCCCGCCAACCTGAACCTGCCATCCTTCACCAAGTGGCAAGGCCGCCCGCATAGCTCCGGTCAGGGTGTTCAGGTCCATGGATAAAGCCGGTTGAGCCACGAAATCAGGGGCTTCCATAATGACCATGCCCCCTGTACGGCCATCGTATGCTACCGGAAGGTTGTTGAGATATACCGAAATGTCTTCCACCCAGTCGGTCTGAATACCAGAGAAAATGCCGTAGTAATGGTCACTGTGGAACAATGGAATGCCGTCGAGCAAGACGTAGGTTTCACTATCTGTGCTTCCCCGGATACGGAGAGCGGCACTTTGGTCATTGGCGGAAAAGATTCCCGGTAACAATTGCAGTTGTCGGAACAGGTCGCGACCAACGAGTTGGCTGGTCCCGCCCGCCAGTCTGCGTTGTGAGGTGAGGGATTGCCCGAAGCGATCGACCTGTTCCACTGATAGTCGCCCGAGCGGCTCAACCACCAGGATTTCACGCAATTCGAGCGGACTCGGTTCCAGGACGATGCGTTGGTTTTTGGCGAAAGCCATACCCGGAATACGCCGTTCAGCATAGCCCAGGGAGTGCAAAATCAGGGTGTCGTCGCGGGTGACTGGACGCTCCGGGGATAAAAAGAATGCACCTTCTTCGTCGGTATAGGTACCCAGGTTGGTACCGGCAAGCCGGACGATTGCATTTGGGAGGGGCTCCTGTTGGTAGGCATCGTAGACGGTTCCGTACCAGATGGTTGCTTCCTCCTCCGTTTCTCGCTCGGGGCGAAGTAGGATCGTGCGCGGGCCCGTTTGTTTGAAAGCAATTTGCTGGGTGGTCAGTAATTCGTCGAGTAAGGCAGATAATTCGGAATGGGTGCGCTTCAGAGGACGGTCGATGGTGGTCTGGCCTAATTCACTGGGATAGGAAAAAGTAAGGTTATAGGTGAGGCCCAATTCTTTCAGCACTTGATCCAGCGTTTCACCGGCATCCACCTGCAGGTTGAAGGATGCCTGCGCTCGCATATGGCCGGTGACCAGGAAGATCAACAGGCCACAAATAGTAAATAGTCGGACTGTTCGATTACTTTGAATAATTAGTATCAGATGTAGGTTACAGAATATGCGAAAAGGGTTCGGTATTGACTGGAGGTTATTCATCTTTTGTGATCTCAACGGTTTCTTCGGTGATGGTATATCTCAGTCCCATCGGCCAGGTTACGTTGTAGAGGGCATCGTTTAAATCCGTTGATTCAAAGACCCCGGTAAATGAAGTAGCGCCGATTTCTTCGGCGTATTGTACGTCGATATTAAATTGACGTTCCAGTTCGGCAAATACCTCGCTCAGGGGTTGGTCATCAAACCGGAAAACGCCCTTGATCCATCCTGGCTGGAGATTGGTGTCGTTTACATCATATCGGTTCAGTACCCCATCCGTTAACCGAACTGCCTCACCGGCGGCGAGAACGACCGCATCTGACTGCGGGGCACGTACTTCGACCCGTCCTTCCCGGCATTCGACAGCAAAGCGGGCTCCGCGCTGCAGGACGTTAAAGCTGGTCCCCAGCACGGTTACATCACCACGCACGGTCTCTACGGTAAAGGAATTGCCACTCGTTACCTGGAAGAAGGCTTCCCCCCGCAGATGTACGGTTCGTTCCCGGTCCCACTGTCCCTTCCTGAAGGTCAGATCGGAGGCGGCATTCAGGTACACCTGAGAATTGTCGGGAAGGGTATAGGTAAGGGTGTCTCCCCGGGCAACCTCCAGGGTCGTCGAATCGGGCCATAGAAACCAAAAGGCTGCTAACAGGGCCAGGCTGGCGGCTACACCGGCCAGTCGCGGCCATAGTTTGCGGACTTTGGCAGGTGTGGTTTTGTCTGATTCGGAACCAGTCTGTTCGGAAATGCGGTTCCACAGAGCATCCTTATCAACGGAATGTGCGGGTAGCTTCCGGGGAGTTAAGCGTTCGAGCTGTTGCTTCGCTTTTGCTATGGCTGATTTCTTCTCCGGATGTTCTTCGAGCCATTTTTCCCAGGCTTCCGCCAAATCAGTTCGTTCCGGTTGACGTTGCCACCGCAGGAACTCATCAGCTTCCAGGAAATCTTCCGCCGTGTATTGTACAAAATGTGGTTGCATACGCTCCGTGTTTAATCGGCTTGAAATAGTTCGTCCAGATACCGGGTCCGGGTACTTGCTCCGTAGGTGTTCCGGCACCTTCCCTGGCCACTGTGCATCATGCTCAGGCAAGTTCCATCGGCTCGTTGGGTATCCAGATGTTCGCGGTCCAGCAGGCAATGCCCCAATTCGTGAAATACGAGAAACTCTTTGTCAAAAGCAGCGGCATTAGCCCAAAACGACATACTTACTTTAATCTCGCGTCGTCCGTCAGAATAGGTCAGGCATTGACCGGTTACTGCACCGGTCAGGGTGTCGAAGCGAATGTCCAGTATTGCCGGATCGATCACGGGTTGGTAGTCTCTGGCTTCCCCTTCGTTGATAAAATCCTCGAGGTACGAAGCAAGTTCTGCATCAACCTGTCCGGGCGCAGGAATCTCTTCTTTTTGGCAACTTCCCAGGAGAAGAGGCAACAGAAAAAACCAAATGTTGGGCTTCGTGCACATGGGCTTTTATGTATAGGAGGACATGAAATCTAAATTGTACTCAATAAAAGGGCATAAAAATGATCAGCCAGAGCGGTATCATATGTTCCCGTAATCGTTTTAAGGCAGTAGATATCAGATTCCGCAGTGATTGATACCGCACGTCCATGATGTCGGAAATCTCTTCGTAACTCAACCCTTGGTAATATCGCAGAAAGAGCGCTTCCCGCTGCCGACCGGTCAGGTTGCTGAAGGCTTGCTTCAACTGTCGCGCCTGTTCCTCGGATAGCTCCTGAGCTATGATCTGCTCATCCACCGCCCATTCGGCCGCAAAGGAAAACTCCTCCACGGGCCGCTCGTCCTGTCGTTTTTGTTTGG
>JASBTH010000565.1 GCA_030148525.1 Saprospiraceae bacterium
AAAAATGCGTTTTACCTTCCTAATCATAGCCCTCTTGGGGGTGTCCTGTTCCTTACCATCCCAGGAAGATGCCAATTCCCTGGACTTCTATAAGTCATACGACCAATACCGGGAATCAGGTATTACCGATCGCCGGTTTAAGCATCGCGATATTGTGGATATCCTGGGTGATTTACCCCCGGCCTTTCGGCAAAAACAGGTCGGCACCTCCGTGGAAGGGCGATCTATTCATTTGGTGAGTATCGGGGATGGCCCGGTCGATGTACTCCTCTGGTCCCAAATGCATGGTGATGAACCCACGGCTACCATGGCAATTATGGACCTTTTTCGTTTTTTTGCTGCCGACGATGTCGCTAACGATTTCCGGGAGCAAATACTCAATGCCTGTACCCTTCACTTTATTCCCATGCTCAATCCCGACGGAGCCGAGCGTTTTCAGCGACGCAGTGCAATGGGCGTGGATTTGAATCGGGATGCGCTGCGCTTACAGAATCCCGAAGCTCGTACCCTCAAGCAGGTTCGCGATTCGCTGGAACCCGCCTGGGGTTTCAATCTCCACGATCAAAGCCGGTACTATTCGGCCGGGTACCAGGCAGAACTGGCCTCCATCTCCTTTTTGGCGCCAGCCTTTGATTACCAAAAAACGATCAGCAAAAAGCGTGAAGATGCTATGCAGTTGATCGGGTACATGAACCGTCGGTTACAGGAACTCATCCCCGATCAGGTGGGCAAATACAGCGATGCCTTCGAACCGCGCGCCTTTGGAGACAATATTCAAAAGTGGGGTACCCGGACCATCCTGATCGAAACGGGGGGTATGGAAGGGGATCCCGAAAAGCAGGAATTACGGCGACTCAATTTTGTCATACTCTTAAAGGCGTTCGAGGGAATTGCTACCGGTATTTACGAGTCGGTACCCCGGAGCGAATACCAAAATTTACCCTTTAATAATTACGGAGCATTCGACGACCTCAAACTCCGCAACCTCACCGTTTACCGGAATGAAAAGCCGTACGTACTGGATTTGGCCATTCGCCGCCAGGAAGTGGAATACAATAATCACCGCAATTGGTATCCGAAAGGCTCCATTGTGGATATCGGAGACCTGTCTACGTCGTTTGCATACGTTGATATGGATACGGAAGGCCTGAAAGCTGTGCCGGGACAGGTATATCCCCAGGCGTTCAGCCACCCGGACCAAATACTGAATCTGAATCTGTGGGACCTGGTGCAGGAAGGCTATCTGGCTTTTCGATTGACCGGTCCCGTGCCCAAGGACGCCCGCTACCATAATCTGCCCATCAAATTGCTGGGCGGCGAGCAGAAGTACCAAAACGATATCCAAATCGGGGCAAATCCTACCTTATACCTAAAACGAGGTGACCAAACGGTGTACCTGTTGGTGAATGGTTCCCTGTACAATGTGCAGGACGGATCAACTGATTTTCAGGAATACCTGGATGGTCCCGATCGATAACATAAAAGCCCGAACGAGTCGTACTCATTCGGGCTTTTTCTCCATTTTGGGGCAGCGTTACCGTTGCACCACGTCTTCACGCAAGGTCTCCAGCAAGGCTACCAGGTCGCTGATCAATTCCTGATCAGTAACTCCGTTCTGGCCAAGGGCGGTCCCTACGTCGGCCACGAAAGCGTCATAGGCAGCATTATCCGAGCGACCATTCATCCTTGGATTCTGGGACGGATCGTGAGCTGCTACCATATTCAGGCCGTTGTACGAAAAGTTTTCCGCACCGGTGGCTACCGCAAAAAAGTTGGTCAATCCCATACTTAGGGCCGAAAAGCCGGTCAGGTTACCGTTTCCGACTTCCGTCAAAAGGGTTTGGAAGTAAGGTTGAAGAACGGGGTCGGCAGCGATCACAAAGATGGCCGAATCTACGACAGAGCGTAGATTCAAATAGCCCGTTTCGATCATGGTGCCGGGATTCGCCGGGTCGTCAACCATCTCCGTACCACCAAGGCGGCTGTACAGGGACACTTCGGTCATGTCATCCTCATTCTCGTCATCACAGGAAACCAGGACGAAGCTGAATACCAAAATGGCCAACAGCGATTTAATCACATTCCAATTCATGTTGTGTTGTTTATCGGTGAAATAAATTTTTCAGAAAAGTGCTGAACCGGTAGGTCACTGATGATTTATCAATGACGGGGCATCCGTTGGCGGCAGCTTCCGCCGATACTGTAAATGCACTGGCCTTTACGGGCAGGGAATTAACCCTGGAAAGGACGGCATCGGGTTCGAGGGTGCCCGGTTCGTATCCGTACACGATGATACCGTCCTGTTCATTGAGGAAGGCGTGTTTGACACCGGGTGCTGACTTGACCATGGCTACTGCCTGGCTCAGAGATGCCGGTTCTGCCGGCTGCTGAATATCAATACGGGCGAGTTGCCAGTTGTTATGGTGGACATCGGCCGGCTTGGTTACTACGTAAATGTGTGCCGCCAGCGTGATAGCCAGTAGCAGGCAGATGCCACCAGCCACCCATAGTCCACGAATGATCTTCTTTCGCATAGGGATTCTTTTGCCCCTACCTACGACTGACGATCAGCTGCCAGATTGGTGATTCTCACGGAAGTGTCATGATTGTCGGGGATTGAGCAAATGCTCTGTTATTCGCCTTTCGGTAAAACAATACGCCCACCGGAGCGATAGCGGAAATTCACGGGAAATGCGAAAAAGCTGAGTGGGACTAGTGGAATCGCCCTATCCTCAGACTTAGGAAATAGGTACGTGGTCGAAAGGGCCCGTATATGTAGTCGGAATCCCGGAGAGGCCCCGAATCAAAATCGTCCTGGTAAGCATTGAATAGGTTTTGCACACCGCCGCTAATGTCCACCATGAAATCATCGGACAGGTGAAGGTGTAGTTTGGCTTTTAGGTTGATTTCCAGGAATGGGTCCGTAGGTACCAATTCCAGGAACCCGGTTTCACTTACTACCCGTGGTACAGTCATGCGACCAGTATACACACTGGTAAGGTCCAGGGAAAATGCTTCGCTGGGGGTAAAGGTGGCATTGGCGTATCCATAGGTATTTGGTTGCCTCGTAAACTGATTGACAACCACGCTGGGATCCTGGTCGTTTCCGGGGGCTGGTTCAAAGAGCACTTGTTCTTCCAGGTATCCGGTACGCTGCAGGGTCCCTCCCGTCGATACCAGAAAGGCACCCGACGGGGCGTAACTTAGCTCCATATTGATACCGCCAACCCGGGCACCCGAGCCGTTGCGAACTTCCTCAACGATAGATCCGTTTTCGAGGACTGATCCGGTACTGACAACGGTGAAGGGGTCATTCAGGGTCGTGTAGAACCCTTCGATTAAGGCGTTGAATTGCTCGAATCCTTCCGTGAAGGTGTAGTCCAGCGAAGCAGTAAAAGCATCGGAAGTTTCCTTGTCGAGCCCGTCGGAAAGAATTACGAATTGGGGTTCCCCGCCTACCGAACTGATGTGTAGATCTTCGTTGAAGGCCTGAGGAGCGCGGAATCCGCGGGCGTACCCACCTCGCACCTGCAATTGATCGGAGAGGTTATAAAGTACCGTTAATCGCGGACTCAGCACTTGAGCTGTTACATCCACTTCCCGGTCAATAGAACCGATGGTAAATTGCCCGTCCACGTCGGAGCGGTCATATCGCAATCCCACCAAAGCCGTAAAAGCGGAAGTTGGTTTCCATTCGTACTGACCGTAAGCGCCGAGGGTGTTTACCGTCTGATCAATTATCCGGTTATAGGCAGGGATTCCGTCTTCTACCGAATTGTGCTGCTGTTCCATGCCGATGGTCACCACATCTTTAGAGGGCAATTGCTTTGAAAACTGCAGGCCACCCACCAGGGCCAGGTCATTGGTGTTGCCGTAGGCATTGAGGGCAGTAAGGCTGTCGGGTCGACTCCTTCCTCCACCGAGGCCGCCGTAGTAGGAATCGCGGTTGGTAGTCTGGCCGGACAGGTAGGCTGCCAGATTGCTGCTTCGGTCTTTACTTTGCCATTCGTAATTCAGCCCTCCAATGAAGGTATTATGGTCGAGCTGTTCGGTAATATCCGTGAAGTGAGGAGCCAGGTCAAGGCGATCCCCGCCCCGGCGGTATTCCCGGATGGCATTCAGGTCGAGGGTGATCTTTTGACGGTCAGATGGTTTAAAGAAGGCTTTGGCACCCAGGGTGTTGTTTTCGAGGCGGGTAAGTTCGGTGAAGCCGTCGCCGTTGGCGTCGAAGGCCTCCCGGTTGCGAAACATTCCGTAAAAGGTCACGCCACTGCGCAATTGCTCCCCGACAATGGAAGCATTCACATTGGTCGTTTGGTCGCTCGCTCTGCCATCGATGAGGCTCAGGTTGGTCTGAACGTCCCAGGTATTCATGACCGGCTCTTTAGTGATGATATTGATGGTCCCGGCAATGGCGTTGGATCCGAACAGGGCTGATCCGCCGGAGCGCACCACTTCCACGCGTTCGATCATACTGGTTGGTAATTGTTCCAGGCCGTACACGCTGGTCAGGGCACTGTAAATGGGCCGGCTGTTGATCAGTATCTGAGCGTAACCGCCCTGCAGTCCATTTAGCCGCACTTGCGTGAACCCGCAGTTCTGGCAATTGGTCTCTACCCGCACGCCCGGTTGAAAGTTCAGCGACTCGGATAAGACCATGGATTGACTACCCTCAAAAATGCGCTCGTTCAATACCTTTACGATCACCGGTGCCTCTTTGCGCCCTACCTGATAGCGGGTAGCACTTACTACTACTTCCTCCATATCGATGAGGTCAGCCTGTAATTCCAGTTCCAGGGAGGTGGTAGTTTCCTCCTCCAAAAATAGCTGGCGAACCAGGGGCTTATACCCCAACAGGCTCACCCTGATTTCCAGGGAATCACCAGCTGGTACTTCCAGTTGGAACCGGCCGTTCTCATCCGAACTGGTGCCGGTGAAAAAGTCTTCCCCCTCCATCTGTATAGTCGCAAATCCGAGTGGTGCATGACCACTCAGTACCCGGCCCTTTACAATTGCTGTTTGTGCCAGGGCATGCAGGCAACTAATCGAGCAGAGCAGTATCAGGAAGTAGATCTTATTCATCACTAAAGGCTTTTTTTGCGTAAGCAAAGTAAGTATTTAGATTAATCTAAAAAAATAAAGTGGTTAAACCTTTTAATTGTTTTCGGATCGACTGCTTTTACATAAAAAAAGCCTGCTTCCAAGCATTGGAAGCAGGCTTTTGGTCGCCATTACCCAGCTATTATCCCGCAGATACGGGATCGGCGGCGTACAGTGGGAAGTTCTCCATGAAGGCATTAATTTCCTGGCGGGTGTTGGTAATGAGTTCTTCATTTTCAGGGTCGGTCAGGATACCGTCGATCCAGTCCACCACTTTGAGGCAATCAGCTTGTTTCAAACCACGGGTGGTAATAGCCGCCGTCCCGATACGTATGCCCGAAGTAACAAAAGGTGACTGGGTATCGAAGGGCACCATATTTTTGTTGACCGTAATATCAGCCAGGCCAAGGGCGTGTTCAGCTAATTTGCCGGTAATACCTTTGCTGCGCAGGTCGATCAACATCAGGTGGTTATCGGTACCCTCGGAAATGACGGCATACCCCTTTGCAAAGAAGGCATCGGCCATCGCCCGGGCGTTTTTGATCACGCGTTCTCCATACGCTTTGAATTCGGGGCGGAGTGCCTCCCCAAAGGCTACGGCCTTGGCGGCGATGACGTGTTCCAATGGTCCACCCTGCATGCCGGGGAATACGCCGCTATTCAAAATAGTCGACATTTTGATGGGGTTACCCTTTTTGGTGGTGCGTCCCCATGGATTATCAAAGTTCTTACCCATCATAATAATACCACCACGCGGACCCCGCAAGGTTTTATGGGTCGTAGAGGTTACGATGTGGCAGTGCTGAAGCGGATCGTTCAGGAGGCCGGCGGCGATGAGGCCAGCCGGATGAGCGATATCGGCCAGGAGCAGAGCGCCGACCTTATCGGCGATCGCCCGGAATCGGGCGTAGTCCCAGTCACGCGAATAGGCCGATGCACCACAGATCAACAATTTGGGTTTGACTTCCAGGGCTTTGGCTTCGACCTTGTCCATGTCGATGAGCCCCGTATCTTTTTCGACACCGTAGAAATGGGCATCGTATACTTTTCCGGAAAAATTCACCGGGGAACCATGGGAGAGGTGTCCTCCGTGAGCCAGGTCAAAACCCAAAATAGAGTCGCCGGGTTGAAGAACGGCCAAAAATACAGCGGCATTTGCCTGGGCACCGCTGTGAGGCTGTACATTGGCATATTCGGCACCAAACAATTTTTTCAGGCGGTCGATAGCTAATTGCTCTACCTGGTCAACTACTTCGCAGCCGCCGTAATATCGTTTGCCGGGATAGCCTTCGGCATACTTATTAGTCAGGCAACTACCCATAGCATCCATCACCTGTTGGCTGGTGAAGTTTTCGGAAGCGATCAGTTCAATACCTTTTTGCTGGCGATGGAGTTCCTGATTGATCAAATTAAATACTTGGGTATCTCTGGACATGTGTCGATCGTTTTATATGAATGAACGTTGGGCATATACGTGTGATGTCACCCACATGTTATTTTTCACCTAACTTCCATCCCGAAAATTCCGAGATGAACTGAAAAGGTGCTCTCTTTACAGAAAATTGGTATTCGAAGTTGTTTGGGCACCCAAAATATTCCAGTTTAGGAATAATACCATGGAATCCTCAAAAGTACAATAAAATGACCAGTAGAGTCCTTTTTGGGGTACGACTAAAGTGAATGACGTGTATGATAGTACGGATATACAGGCCGGTTTTATTCGTGATCCTTTTGGCAGGTTTATCGAATTACGGCTGGGCGCGTGCCGAGCGCTTTCGGGTAATGTGGCATGGTGATCCTGCCACCTCCATGGTGATTGGCTGGGACCAGGTGAGTGGCAGTAATCCACGAGTAGTATACGACTCCCGCGATCACGGACTCAGCATCAATAATTACCCGCTGTCCGAGCCGGCCCACCACATCGTGGAGGCCAAGATGATGCGCAACCATTTTGTGCGACTGCGCAACCTTCGTCCCAATACCGTATACTATTTCGTGGTGGTAGACAGTGAAGGCAGCAGTCGGCGTTATTCATTTAAGACTGCTCCGGCCGACCCGGAAACCCCGATGTCGATTGTTGCCGGGGGGGATTCGCGTAATTACCGTGCTGCGCGCCGGTTCGCGAATCGCATGGTCAGTAAGATCCGACCCGATTTCATTATGTTCGCCGGAGATATGACGGGTGGCGATAGCGGTCCGGAGTGGATTGAATGGCTGACCGACTGGCAGGAGACCTTTGGGGAGGACGGCCGGATTTTTCCTATCGTCGTTGCCAGGGGTAACCACGAGTCGAGCAATAAGACCCTTTTGCAGTTATTCGACCTGCCGAATCCCGAGGGATACTACGCCTTCACTTTTGGTGGAAGCCTGCTAAGGCTCTACACACTAAATAGTATGATTGCCGTCGGCGGTGACCAACGCAATTGGTTGGAACAAGACTTGCAGCAAAACGGGGAATCGTTTCAGTGGCGCCTGGCACAATACCACCACGCCATGCGGCCGCATACCCGTGCCAAGGGCGAGAAAGATCAGCAGGTGGTTTATTGGGCCCCCTTATTCTTCGCTTACCAAATCGATCTGGTGCTCGAATCGGATTCCCACGTCGTGAAATGGACATACCCCATCCGGCCCTCGCGGGGCACAGAGAATGATGAAGGGTTTGTTCGCGATGATGAAAATGGTACCGTGTACATTGGCGAAGGATGTTGGGGTGCCCCCTTGCGCAATAACGATGATGAGAAATCGTGGACTCGCGCCAGTGACTCGTTTAATCAATTTAAATTGATCTTTGTATCCCGGGACAAAATAGAAGTTCGAACGGTCATTACTGATCGTGTCGAAGAGGTTTCAGCCTTGCCTGATGACCAACGGTTTGTATTGCCTCCCGGGTTTCCTTTGTGGCAGCCGGCTACCGGACCGGTAGTGACCATCAGGGCCCGGCAAACGAATCAGCCAGCTCTGTCCCTGAAGCCCGTTGCCAGGAAAGAGCCAACGGATGAAGTTCAGGAGCGCAGCCGCCGCAACGTACGTGAATGGACCAAGTTGCCTAAAACCGGGTTTGACCGCGAACAGGAATTGGCCATTATTGAATATCAACCCCGGGAACGGGGCGATGTGCAGATCAAAGTGTTTGATATTTATAATCAGCTGGTGGGACAAATTGGTTTGCGCAACCGTCAGCCCACGAAGCAAACGGCCCGGATCCCTTTACCCGGATTGCGGGAGGGTGTTTATTTGGTAAGTGTTAAGCAAGGTGACAAAACCCTCCATTACTACCAATTGTTATGCGAGTGATCCTGATCGATTAAGATTTGGTAGTTTTACCCGGTCGGACAGGAATAAGGGCAAGATGCCCAAATTAAGTCAAATTTCTACCCATGGTCCAATCGTTGCAGACGATCCAACGACCGATTGAGCAAGAACTGAGATCTTTCGAGCAGCACTTTCGGCAGTCAATGCGCAGCCAGGTATCCCTGCTCGATAAGATCATGTTTTACATTGTCCGCAGGAAGGGTAAGCAAGTGCGGCCAATGTTTGTTTTCTTGTCTGCCAAGGTCTGTGGAACCGTTAATGAATCCACCTACCGGGCTGCTTCCCTGATCGAGTTGCTGCACACCGCTTCCTTAGTGCACGATGATGTCGTCGACGACTCCCTGAAGCGGCGTGGTTTCTTCTCCGTAAATGCCTTGTGGAAAAATAAAATTGCCGTATTGGTGGGCGATTACTTGCTTAGCCGGGGCTTACTACTGGCACTGGAACACAAGGAGTTTCAGGTCCTGGAGATCGTATCCAATGCCGTCAAGGCCATGAGTGAGGGCGAGTTGCTTCAGATTGAAAAAGCTCGTCGTCTCGATATTGAAGAGTCTGTTTATTACGATATTATCCGGCAAAAAACAGCATCGCTCATCGCTTCGGCCTGCAGCGCCGGGGCCGCGACTACTACGCAGGATCCCGAGCTGGTTGAACGCATGAGACTCTTTGGTGAAAAGATCGGGATCGCCTTCCAGATCCGGGACGATTTATTTGATTTTGGTACTGATGATGTGGGAAAGCCACTCGGTATCGATATCAAGGAGAAGAAAATGACCTTACCGCTTATCTACGCGCTTGATAAAGCATCAAAACCGGAAAAAAGGCGGATCATTCGCATCATTAAGAAGCACAACGAAAATAAAGAAAAGGTGCGCGAGGTCATTGATTTTGTTCACCGGAGTGGTGGTATGGAATATACACGCCAGGCCATGTTCGATTACCGGCGGGAAGCGTTTGATATACTGGATACGTTTCCCGATTCGGAAGCCCGGAAATCTATGCGACAGTTGGTTCAGTTTGTAACCGATCGCAAAAAGTAGCAGTTGTACTTTTTACTGGCTTTCGCCAAAAGTAAGAGATTCCTCAAACCTTTCCTGCCCGCCGAAGCCTGTACGGGCGAAGGAGGGAAACCACAAACCACAAACCACAAACCACAAACCACAAACCACAAACCTCAAACCTCAAACCTCAAACCTGATATAGCTATGCTACAACGTTCGCTATTTGTTCTTATGATACTGTTGGTAGGCGCCTTTGGGACACAGGCGCAGGCCCCACTGAACATCGATGATTTTTGGGAATTACCCTATGTGTCGGGGCCGCAATTATCGCCGGACGGGGATTTTGTAATCTACACGGTCAGTGAAGTGGTTTTCGATCGCAATAGTTGGCGAAGTACCACCTACATTATGAACCTGGAAACGAAAGAGCGCACGGCCCTCTCAAACGATATCAGCAATATCCAGTGGGCACCGAACGGGGAAATGGTTTCCTATTTTGCGTCTCGCTACGGTAAATCGGGGCTGTTTGTGGCCCCCATCGAATGGGGCAACCAACCCGAACTGGGACCGGAAACATTTCTGGGGCAGGTTCGTCAAACGGATCACTTTCTGGGGCATCCTACTAAAAAGAATTACGCCTGGAGTCCGGACTCCAAACACATTGCATTTGTTGCGGCCGATTGGGAAGGCTGTAACCCCAACCGCAATGCCAATGACCCCATCGAGATCGACCGCACCATGTATAAAACCCGGACCGGCTTTTCCGATAATTGTCGTACGCGCGTGTATATCTCCGACCTCACCGAGGAACGCTCCGTACTGACTCCCGGCCCTTACGACAGCCATTCGATCAGCTGGTCACCCGATAGCGAAAAGTTGGTTTTTTTGAGTAACCACACGGACGATCCGGATATGAACTACAATAATGATCTGTTCACCGTGGATATCGCGTCGGGGGATATTAATCAATTGACTACCTCCGTTGGTACCGAGCACGATCCGCAGTGGTCACCTAAAGGTGATCGCATTGCCTATCCCGCTACCCGCCGTCCGGTCAATACGAAAGACAGCCCCGCGGAAAACACTCAGATCTATGTGATCGAAAACGGGCAGGTTTCTTCCTGGACCAAAGCACTGGACCGCCGGGCTACGAGCCCGGTTTGGCATCCCGATGGGGAATGGTTGTATTTTTCGGCCCGCAACGAAGGTCGGAGCCTGGTGTATCGCGTCCGGAAAGGGGGAATCCCCGAGCCGGTGATCGACGAAGAAGGTATGGTAGGTGCGTTTGCAGTAGGGGCGGATAAACTGGTTTTTACCTTCCAGGAGCCCGGGCAACCTTCCGAATTGTACCGGGCTAATCTCGATGGCACCCAAATGGAGCGACTGACCTACGAAACCGAAGAGTGGGTACGCGACCATGAATTCGCCAGTGTCCAGGATTTTTGGTTTACCTCCTTTGATGGTGCTAAGGTCCAGGGGTTTATCGCTACTCCCCACGGGCACGACGGGTCGGCCAAGCTGCCAGTAATCCATCGCATTCACGGTGGTCCGCACGGGATGTATGGGTACTCATTTAATGATTTTAACGAGCTGCTGGCCGCCGAAGGATACGCAGTGGTCTTTATCAATCCCCGCGGCTCGACGGGATACGGTCAGGAATTCGCCGATGGCACCTATCAGGCTTGGGGTGGTGGCGATTACAAAGACCTGATGATCGGAATGGATACAGCTTTGGTTCGCTTCCCCTTCCTCGACCAGGATCGAATGGGCGTAACCGGCGGATCCTACGGTGGGTTTATGACCAATTGGGTCGTTACCCAGACCGATCGGTACGACGCGGCCGTAACGGTTGCTTCGGTGAGCAACCTGATTTCTTTTTACGGGACATCTCTATATCAACTACTGATCGAGACGGAGTTCAACGGCTTGCCGTGGGATAACTTTAGCCTTTTGTGGCACTTTTCACCAATTGCTCATATTGATAAGGTTACCACTCCTACTTTGCTTCTGCACGGAGAGCAGGATATGGATGTCCCGATCACGCAGGCGGAAGAGTTTTATATTGGCTTGAAGAAGATGGGGGTTCCCGCCCGCTTCGTTCGCTACCCTAATGAAGGGCACGGAGTACGCCA
>JASBTH010000583.1 GCA_030148525.1 Saprospiraceae bacterium
AGCCTTGCTAGATTATTTTTTGTGAAAGTCAATTTTTTGACCCTTAAATTCGAGTGAGTGTCGCACAGGTTGCGAAAAAAGGCGATGCCATCTAGGATGGCATCCTGGGTGGCATGTAGGTTTTTGACCCGGGAACGTTGATTATTTCACCTCCAGACCAACGGGAGTCTGTACCGCATACGTTCTCGCTCCCTCGCGAGTTCCCCGCTCAGCGTGGATTTCTGATAAACGGAAGATCAGCCGGTCCGGCGCTATTGGCCGCTGCAACCGTCCGCGGTGCAGCTTTTCGTAGAGCTGATAATCGATTGGCTGACGGTTCTCCAGGCGTTGCCCGGTATCGAGTGCACCTACCACCTCTTTCCAACGGGGTTGTACGCGTCCCGCAAACACCTTGGACTTGGAGCCACTACCGTACCCGAAGAAGCCCAATGTAGCCCCACTCAGGTCGGTGCCCTCGGCGTAGTCTGCTTCCAGAGAGCTAAGCAAACTCAGGAAAATAGAACCGGCGTACAGGTTGCCCATACGTGAAGAGTAGCGCTCACCACGCTCGATCTTTTCAGAAACAAAGTTTCGGTAGCGTTGGGATTTGGATACAGCCCGTAAGAAGGAATTCATTGCTTTTTCATATGCTTCCTCCGAATCGAATTGGTCCACCCGGGGCTCTGTGGCCTCCATTTCCTGAAGCAATAAATCCAGATCTCCTCTTTTTTTGGCTTCCGCCAAAAAGACTTCCGAGAACATACGGCGCGCCTGGTAAGCATAAGGCAAATGAAAAATAATACGCCGCCACTGATCGGTCGTTGGCTCACCGGAGCTCGTAAGCTGTTGCTCGTAATGATCCAAGGCTTCTCTGATGCGGCTGCGATAGCAATCGTTTGAATAGGGACCATCAAATACCGGCGTATCCCGGTGAATGAGGAAGTAATCCTCGTTGGAATCCCAATGTCTTTTTTCTTCGAGTACTTCCGGATTTAACTTTTCCAGAATATCCGCCCATTTGCCTTGCGGCACCCCAGCTTCTTTAAGCGCTTCCTCCAATAAAGAACGCTTCGATATTTTCCGCAAGGGTTTGAAAAAATCGTGGACCGGACGCGTTGCAATTCCTACTTCGGGCTCAATGGCCAACAAACGTGGCGCTTCGGTCAGCAACATAGCTACCGCTCCAGCTCCCTGGGTATACTCACCGGTACTGGCCAGTTCGTATTTGGCATTGTCGCTGGCCACCACAATAGCTTTGCGTTGCTCCCCGGCCCGTATCCAGTCCAGGGAATTCAGCATGGCATCAACCCCTCCTACACAGGCGAAGGTCAGGTCGACCACATCACAGTGTAAAAGACAATCGGCACCGTACTCACGGGCCAAATATTGTTGCAGCATATCCTGCACGTAGGTGGCAGTTGGCTTGGCACCGTCCAGGGCGCTTTCAGTTCCCAGGTAAATGCGACCAATTTCGGATGGTACTAATTGATTCCGTTCGATAAGTTCCAAAATAGCGTGAGCAGCCATAGTAGCTGCATCCTCGTCTACATCCGCAACGCTCATTTCCCGCAGGCCCAAGCCCTTATTCAGCTTGGCGTATTCAATGGAACGGGCTTCAGCTAATGTTTGAATGGGTACGTACAGGGCGGGGATGTGTACCGCCATATCATCGATTCCTACCGTTTTGGACTGCATATGATCCGGATTTAAAAAGAATTGGAATTTCCCAAAAGTATTGCCCCCTAAACATGTCGCCACTAATTCCGTTCTTGGTTCCCTTTTCAATAGCCTGCGGACTTACGACCCCTAACCAAAAAAAAGTGCTCTGACACAGGCACAAACACCTGATAACCAGAGCACTTTTAGGGCAAGTAACGCCCGAATCCCAACAACCGCTACTCGCGAATGGTACTAACGGGCATATCCCGGTCAAATTGTCCCCGAATAATGGGCGTCTGCCGATTCTGGGTATAGGACCGCACCCGGTGGTACACGTAATTGAAAACCTCCATAATGGTAACCACATGGTCGTTATTACTATCCGCTTCCCCTTTCAGTCCGCGGATCATGTAGTGGCTAAAGACTCCCTGACGAACGTTTTTGGCCTCCAGTGAGGTTTCATCCGATTTAGAGGACAAGATGAGCGCACAACCCGGGCGTGTCTGAGCTAAATCCTTGTAAAAATTTTGAATGGCTGCATTGTCGCCACGGGTAACGTACATGCCTCCCGAGTGACAGGCATCGGCAATACAGAGCTTGACCTTTGCCGGACTGCCGTCCAGCATTTTGGTGATCTCTTCGTGGTAGATCTTATTGAATTCACCCCGATTGTCGTGGGGCAGGAAAGCCCCCGGTTTTCCATGGCCTGAGAAGTACAGGATGGCTATATCGTTCGGCCCTGCCTTACTGAACACATCCTGCATGGCGTTGATAATATTCTTTCGGGTAGCATTCTCATCAATGAGCAATCGCAACTGGTTGTCAGGCACGGCTCCCCCCTCAGGGCTCTTTAAAAAGGCGTAAAATTGATAGGCATCATCATCCGTATAGTAGAGGGGCGGCATATGGGGGTAATTTGCTATACCGATTACGACTGCCCAGATTCGGACTTCATTTTCGGGACGACTGGAATTTCTCGGGTTTTCCGAAGTAATGCTTTGCACGTAGCGTCCTTTTTCCCAGTATCCTTCCACCGTGTGACCATTCCCGGCGATGAGTTTACCACGGCCATGCAGTTCACCTAACTCTAATCGCCCCTCATAGACATCACCATTGGTATACATGATTTTGCCCTGGCCATGAGGGTATCCATTGCGGAAGGTACCCTCGTATCTACTTTTATCACTGTACACATAGACACCTGTTCCGTTCTCACAGTTACCCTTTATGCAGCCGGGATCGAGTGGTACTTCCTTTATATTTTCCCGCACCGGCAGCGTTCCTTCGCGAGCAACTAGTTCTCCGCGGCGCCAGTAACCGGCCTCCTCTGAATCGTCGGAGTACACCATAATTCCGTTTCCATCGGGCAAATCGCTTTGCCAGCGTCCTTTGTAGTGCACATTCCCGGGAAAGAAACATTCCCCGAATCCGTGGCGATTTCCATTGGAAAAGTCACCACTGTAGACCGTACCATCCGGAAAAACATATACGCCCCGCCCGTCTTTGCAATCTCCGCTCAAACAACCCGTCTTGGGCTTTTTGCGATTTCCGGGAAGCTGAAAAGCAAGTTCTGCTTTGACCTCATGCAGGGAACCACGGCGCCATTCGGCCTTTTGTTTCCGGCCATTTGCTTCCGTAAGGATGCCCTCCCCGTGGCGGCGATCATTCTTCCAGTATCCGAAGTAAGAACTACCATCGGAGTAATAGCAGATACCTAATCCATCGCGCTCGCCATTGTCGAAGACACCGATATAGCGAGCACCACTACTGTAAATGAACACGCCACTTCCCGTATGGCAGTTTCCGGAAATACACTGACCGGTCAATAAGGCGGGAGCTATACTTAAAAATGACAAAAGGAGTAGATATTTGGCCCTTTTCATACATGTGGTTTTAGCCGTTCTACCGTACTGGAGAACGATCAAATTCATTGATTACTGACTACTGAACGATTTACTTAAAATCATTCTATTTGTACGAGGAGACCAGGATTTCGTTGCTTCCCTTTCGGGAAAATATAATTATTTACGGCATCCGACACTCCCCGGGGACACATTGTTAAAATGAAGCTTTTGCTATGTGCTCACCCATTGAAAACTACACCGAATCACTAACGCACCACCGAAATGGGCATAAACTCGTCAAATGCCCCCAACAATAGAGGTGTTTGCACATACCCGGTATATGTCTGTACGTTCCGGCGAACGTAGCGATAGGCTTCCTGAATAGTTACCACTCCATTATAGTCGCGGTCAGCGGCACCTCGCATGGCTTTAATGAGGTAATGGCTAAAAACTCCTGCCCGCAAACCATTATCTTCCAGGGAGAACTCTTCTCCTTTCGATGACATGAGCAGAGCCATACCACCATCACTATTCTCGAATGCCCGATAGTATTTTTCCAGGATCTGGTGGGCAGGTGTACGACGCAGAAAAATGCTTCCGGAATGGCAGGCATCAGCCACTATAAATTTGTGGCGGGCCGGCGACGACTCAATCAGGTCCCGAACCTCAGCGTGTAATAACTGATTATTAAAGCCATCGTAATCGGTAGGCAAAAAAGCCCCCTGCTCACCGTGACCGGAGAAATAGAAAAAGAGCACATCATTATCGTCGGCCTGCCCGAAAATATTCCCCATTGCTTCCAGAATTCGGACACGCGTTGCATCCTCGTCGACCAACAGACTTATCTGCTCATCGGGTACGGCACCGCCGTAGGGGCTTTTTAAGAAGGCAAATAAATGGTAGGCATCATCATCCGTAAACCGCAGTGATGCCATATGTCGATACTTAGCGGCACCGATGATTACTGCCCATACCTTCACGGGATTATCCGGGTCAACACCAGTTGAATTTGGCGGTTTGCGTCCCTGGCTACTCAGGATGACTTCACTGGGCCGGCCCCTTTCCCACTCCGCATGCAATACCTGACCATTCTGATAATACATGGTACCCTCACCAGAGGGGCCATTATTCCTCCAGAACCCTTCGTACCGATCGCCGCTGGGATAGGTTGCCACTCCGTGACCGGCCGGCCGGCCTTTCGAAAAATCACCTGTATAATGAACCCCGTTGGGGTAGGTAAACTCACCCTGCCCATTCTGGCAATATTGAATGTTGCAATTAGGCAATTCCGGTTGTTTGGCAAATTCGGAATCACGCTTTTCGGCAGCGACCCGTTCTTCCTCGGTCAGGATGGGTGTAGCATCATGGAGTTCATCTTCCTGCCACCACCCGGTCAGGCGGCTGCCATCGGTTTTAACCAGGGCGCCCTCCCCATGGCGCTGGTTGGCCTTCCAGCTTCCCTGATAATAGGATCCGTCACCGTAGTACATTGTGCCCTGGCCTTCAAACTTTCCATCGACAAAATATCCCACGTATTTATTGCCATTTGCGAGCTCAAATG